>JAOHEU010000001.1 GCA_028097645.1 Candidatus Pelagibacter sp.
TGGATAACACGTACTTTTTAAGTCAATCATCTTCATTAACATTAGTAATTATTATTAGCTTAATATTTGCTGTCTTAGGAATTTATCATTCTAAAAAATTCCAAGGAATAAGTAATTATTTAACAGCAAATAGAAATATTGAATTATTTTCACTTACTACAAGTCTTGTTGCTTCAGCTTTAGGGGCATGGATTTTATTTGGTCCTGTTGCTGCAGCTACCTGGGGAGGATTGGGAGCTGTTATTGGTTATGCCCTTGGCACAGCTTTTCCAATGATTTTTTTTATATATTTTGGTAGAAAAATTAGATCAGAATTTCCAAAAGGCTCATCTCTAATTGAGTTTATGAGAAAAAAATTTGGAAAAAGTTTATTCAAACTTATCTTGTTAATGACAATCTTTTATATGTTTATTTTTCTTTGTGCAGAAGTGACTGCAGTGGCAGTTTTGATTAATTACTTATCAGGCACAGATCTTTGGATTACTGCTTTAATAGTACTTTTAGCTACTTTAACTTATACACTATACGGTGGTTTAAGAGCATCAATTTTTACTGATAATATACAAATGATAGTAATTGGTTTTCTTTTATTAATTCTTATTTTAATTATTAGTTCGTCAACAGGAGGTAATTTTTCATTTGCTTTAATTAAAGAAAAAAATCCTCAACTGTTAAGCTCATCATATATTCCAAGTTATACAGCTGGATTAACTTTTTTTATTGCAGTTGCTGCCACAAATTTATTTCACCAAGGAAATTGGCAACGTGTTTATGCTGCTAAAGATTATCAAACACTAAAATCAGCATTGATTATTTCTTTTTTTGTTATTGTACCAATAGTTTTTTTAATGGGCTTTATTGGAATGGTGTCATTCTCAATAGATCCATCTGCCAGAGCAGATTTAGGATTTTTTACTTTATTATTAAAAGAACAAACTGAAATGTTATCCTTAATTATCATTATTCTTGGTTTAGCTTTAACAATTTCAACAGTAGACACATTAGTTAATGCAATATCAAGCTTGTTTGTTGTTGATGGTAAAGCAACTTTTAACTTAGATAAAAAAACAGATTATTTAAAAATTTCTAAATACTTTATTGTGTTTTTATCATTGATTGCTTTTAGTATTGCTTCAAAAGGATTTGATATTTTGTATTTATTTTTGCTTGCAGACTTATTTTGTTGCGCGTTTGTATTCACTGTCTTCTATAGTTTTTATAATAAGGTAAACGAAAAAACTGCCTATATTTCCATTATAATTGGTCTTGTTTTCGGATTTTTAATGTTTCCGTTTCCAGACTTTTCTAAAAGCTTGTTAGTTGGGGTATTGATGCCTAAAGAGCTATTTTCATCTTTTGTTGCTCAATCTTTATTATTTTTATCATTTATTATTGCAACTTTTCTACCAGCAGTAATTTTGAAATTAAAAAAAAATTGATTTATATCGAAGATTTTAAAGCATCATAAATAAGTTCTTTGGTAGTCTCACCAATACTACGATAAACTTCTTTATTATCTTTAAAAATTAAAAGTGTTGTTTGATATTGAATGTTAAAAAATTCAGCAATTTCTTTATTTGTTACATCAAATTTAAAATATTCAATATTATCAAAATCATTTTTTGCTTTATCAAGAACTTTCATTTGACTTGCACAAGACGTACAATATTTAATCCACGAACTAATAACTACAACTTTTCCATTAGATAAAGCTTTATCGAATAACTCTTTTTTAAACGTTGTTTCTTTTGCAGAAGACAAAGAAATTGTTGCAAAAAAGATTGTAATTATAACTAATATTTTTTTCATAATTTTATCTTAATAAAACCTATTGGATAAGCAAATGATCTTATTGAAATATAGTCAATAAAGCTTATATGTTGATGATCCAAAATGTCACAAAATCAAATCACTATAAATAATCTATCTAAAATTTATAAAAATGGATTTAATGCACTTAAAAGTGTTAACCTAAATATTAAAAAAGGTGAAATTTTTGCGATGCTTGGACCAAATGGTGCGGGTAAAACTACTTTAATAAGTATAATTTGTGGAATTGTAAAACCATCTTCTGGAAAAGTCACAATTGATAACTTTGATATCATTGATGATTATAGAGAAACAAGATCTAGAATTGGTTTAGTTCCTCAAGAATTAACCTTAGAACAATTTGAAACAGTATTTAACAATGTTTCTTATTCAAGAGGTTTGTACGGAAAAAAACCAGACCCACAGCATATAGAAAAAATTTTAAAACAATTGAGTTTATGGGATAAGAAAGATCAAAGATTAAGACAATTATCAGGAGGAATGAAACGAAGAGTTTTAATTGCCAAAGCTTTATCGCACGAGCCTTCAATTTTATTTTTAGATGAACCTACTGCTGGGGTGGATGTTGAGTTAAGACAAGATATGTGGAAAATTGTTGAAGAATTAAGAGCAACAGGAGTTACCATTATCTTAACCACTCATTATATTGAAGAAGCAGAAGCTATTGCTGATAGAGTGGGTGTTATTAACCAAGGCGAGATAATAGTTGTTGAAGAAACCAAAGAATTATTAAAGAAAATGGGACATAAAAAATTAACTGTAGATCTTCAAGAAGAAATTTCTAAAATTCCAGATAGTTTAGACAAATATAAATTAGTCTTAGGTAAAAATAATATGTCAATTGATTACACATACAATGTTCAAGCAGAGCAAACTGGTATCACAAATTTATTACAAGATATAAAAGATGCAGGATTAAAATTGAAAGATTTAAAAACCGAACAAAGTACTTTAGAGAAAATATTTGTTAGTTTGGTAAAGGAGAATAATGAAATTTAACTATTCGGCCTTCAAAGCAATTTATCTTCATGAAATGGATAGATTTAAAAGAACATTAATGCAATCGTTACTATCACCAGTTTTATCTACCTCTCTTTATTTTATTGTATTTGGTTCAGTTATTGGTGGGTATGTTGAAAAAATAGATGGAATTAGCTACGGCTCATATATTGTCCCGGGTCTTTTAATGTTAACATTATTAACTCAATCAATCACCAACACTTCTTTTGGAATATTTTTTCCTAAATTTAATGGAACTATTTATGAAATCTTAGCAGCACCAATTTCAACATTAGAAATAGTGCTAGCATTTGTTGGGGCAGGAGCCACTAAAACACTAATAGTTGGAGTGGTAATTTTCATTACAGCTAATTTTTTTGTTGAAGTGGACGTTAAATACCCCCTTTTGGTAGTTTTTTTACTTATGCTTGTTGCATTCACATTTGCATTATTTGGTTTCTTAATAGGGTTAATGAGTTCAAATTTTGAGCAAATGTCTATCATTCCAACTTTAATCATCACGCCAATGGTATTTTTGGGTGGAAGTTTATATTCACTAGATATGTTGCCACCATTTTGGCAAACTATAACTTATTTTAACCCCGTTGTTTATTTAATTAATGGTTTAAGATTTGCTTTTTATGGAGTTTCTGATTTTAATATCTGGATAAGTATTAGCTCAATGGTAATTTTCTTATTTATCTGCATAGGAACAGTCAGTGTATTGCTGAAAAAAGGATACAATATTAAGTCTTAACTACTGGCTATTTTCTTTTTTGGATCGTAAAAAGGTTTTTCAACAACAATACAGTTAAATGTACCTTTGTTGGTAGTTACTTGAAATTCATTTCCTATTTCAGATTGTTCAACTGAAACCATTGCTAAAGCAATATTTTTTTTAAGTCTTGGTGAGTAAATCGCAGATGTAACTTTACCAATATTCATATTATTTTTTTTAATTTCCCAAAAAGTTGTATTTGGTCCACTTAAAGGTTCGCAATCAATTTCGAGACCAACCTGTTTTCTTGTTATTCCTTTGTCTTTAATCTTTTTTAAGGCTTCTTTTCCAATAAAATTATTATCATTATCTAAATTTACTAGTCTATCAAAGCCTAGTTCAAATGGGTTTGTATTAATATCTGCGTCTGCATGATACGAAAGCATTCCTCCCTCTATTCTTCTAATTGAAGATGTATGACCTGGTTGCAAACCATGGTCTTTCCCAGCTTCCATAATTTTTTCATATAATTCATTTCCTTTATTTCCATCTCTTAAATATATCTCATAACCAAGCTCACTGGACCAACCAGTTCTTGATACAATTAAAGGTATTCCATCTAAATTATATTCTTTCAACCAGTAATATTTTAAATCTTTAACATCCTCTCCAAAAAGTTTGATCATTATTTCACCTGATGTCGGTCCTTGAAGTTGCAATGGTGAAACATCAGGTTCTTTGATTTGAACATCTAAACCTGAATTAACAGCAACCCCTTGTGCCCATAATAAAATATCACTATCTGCTAATGATAGCCAAAAGTGATTTTCAGCAAGTCTTAATAAAACTGGATCGTTTAAAATTCCACCTTCATTATTAGTAATCAAAACATACTTACATTGACCAACAGCTATTTTTGATAAATCTCTAGGCGTCAATAACTGTGTAAATTTGAATGCGTCTGGTCCAGTAATTTCCACCTGTCTTTCAACAGCTACATCACAAAGAATAGATTTTTCGATTAAGTTCCAAAAATTTTGTTCAGGACTGCCAAAATCCCTTGGAATATACATATGATTATATACAGAAAAACCAGTTGCTCCCCATTTTACAGTTGAGTCAAAATATGGTGATTTTCTAATTTGTGTACCAAAACCAAAGTTTTTATTAGTCATTTTTGATGCTTAACAGCCCACAACATTGATTACAAATAAAAAAATAGCCCAGTTAAGGGCTATTAAAAAAAATATGAGGGAAATAATTTTTATTTAAAATTGTTCAGATTCAGTTGAACCTGCCATTGCAGTAGTTGAACTCTTACCACTACTAATAGTATTTGAAACTGCATCAAAATATGAAGTGCCAACTTCTCTTTGATGTTTAACACTTGTGTAGCCATCTTTTTCTCTAGAAAATTCTTGTTGTTGAATTCTAGAATAAGCAGCCATTCCTTCTTTCTTATATTTTTCTGCAAGTTCAAAAATAGCAATATTTTGAGTGTGAAACCCAGCTAATGTAATAAATTGAAATTTATAGCCCATCTTTGCAATTTCTTGTTGGAATGAAGCAATCTCATCATCACTTAAATGTTTTTTCCAATTAAATGAAGGCGAACAATTATAAGCTAATAATTTACCAGGAAACTTTTCATGGATTGCATCTGCAAATTTTTTAGCTTCTGCAAGATTTGGAGTTGCTGTTTCACACCAAATCAAATCAGCATAAGGTGCATAAGCAAGTCCTCTTGAAATTGCTTGCTCAATTCCATCTTTTACATAAAAGAAACCTTCTGGAGATCGCTCACCAGTTAAGAATGGCTTATCATTTTCATCAAAATCATTTGTAATTAATTTTGCAGCATTAGCATCAGTTCTAGCTAAAATAATCAAAGGTACTTCTGCTATATCTGCAGCAAGTCTTGCTGATTTTAAATTCTTAACCATTGTTCCTGTTGGAACTAAAACTTTACCACCCATGTGACCACATTTTTTTTCACTAGCTAACTGATCTTCAAAGTGAACACCTGCTGCACCAGCTCTAATAAATTTTTTAGTTAATTCAAATACATTTAATGGCCCACCAAATCCTGCTTCACCATCTGCTATAATTGGCAACATATAGTCTACAGCATTTTCTTTTTTCATATCACCATCTTGAATTTCCATATGTTGGATTTGATCAGCTCTTACTAAAGAATTGTTCATTGTCTCAACTAATTTTGGGGCACTATCATATGGATATAAAGATTGATCAGGATACATTTCACCAGCTGTATTTGCATCGGCAGCTACTTGCCATCCACTAAGATAAATTGCTTTTAATCCTGCTTTTGCATGTTGCACCGCTTGGTTACCAGATAATGACCCAAGTGTATTAACATAAGCCTCTGAATTTAATAAATTCCATAACTTTTGAGATTGATCTTTGCACATAGAGTACTCAATTTTTATTGAACCTCGAAGACGTTCAACTTCATCGTCTGTGTAATCACGTTTTATTCCTGCAAATCTTTTTAGATCGTACGAGATATTTTCTGCACTCATTAATGGTAGTCCTATGATGTTATTATTTTAAAGAAAATTGAATTAGTAGAAAAGAATTAGTTATTATCGTCTAGAGACTTAATAAGGTCATTCATTCCACTAGAACCCCAATCACAATGATCATCTCTCATGTAGATACCTCTACTGTTATGTTGATCAAAATCCTCTTTTTTTATGATTTGAGCTTCATTTTCATTATTATTTAATTTTTTGTTCATATAAATCTTATAATTTACAAGATTTACAATTTCTATAAAATTCGTTAAAATGCTTGTAAATCAAAGAAAAAAATTGTAAAAATAAATTTACAAAATTTACAAATAGTAAATATGAGTCAAATAGATTTAAAAATAGGGCCAAAAATTAAAGCTTTTAGAAGGCAATTAGGTCTCCAGGCAAACAAATTAGCGGAAGATTTAAGCATATCTCCGAGTTATTTAAATTTAATTGAAAGTGGAAAAAGAAAAATAGATGGCGACTTGCTATTAAGTGTCTGTGAAAAATTAAATATTGAGCTATCTGATCTAACGTCAAAGTCAGATCTTAACTTGCAAAACACAATTTCTGAAATTTTAGATGATAGTTTATTTGAAGACCTAGATATTTTGGGACCTGAAGTAAAAGATTTGGTTAGTACCAATCCTAAAATTGGTAAAGCAATTGTAAGATTAGGAGACATATTAAAAAAAAAAGATCATGAACTAATTGATAAGATTGAAAAGATATCTGGAAAGATTGTTGATAATAGAAAAAACTCATTTCCAGGTGAAGTAATCTCAGATTTTCTTCAACAAAATAGAAATTATTTTCCAAAATTAGAAGAGTTTGCAAATAAAGTTTTTGAAAAAATTCAAAAAAATAATCGAACAAGATATATTGCTTTATGTGAATATTTAAAATCTGAATATTCGATCAAAGTTGTAGATATAATACCAGAAGAAAATAAACCTTTTTCAAAAATTTATCACAAAAATAAAAAAGAACTTTTGTTAAGTGATTACAGTTCATTAGAGACAAAAAAATTACACGCAGCAGCCCAAATAGCACAAGAAGGAGCTAGCAAAGAAATCGATAAATATTTATCATCTTTTAGTTTTCCATCAGAAGAATCTAAGAAATTAACAAAAGTGGCTTTGTTAAATTATTGTGGTGCAGCAATATTAATGCCTTACAAATTATTTCATTCTGAATGTAAGAAACTTAAATATGATCTTGAATTATTACAAAATACTTTCGCAACGTCTTTTGAGCAAGTTGCGCATAGGGTTACATGTTTACAAGATCCAAAACTTCCAGGAATACCATTTCACTTTTTAAGAGTAGATATGGCAGGAAATATTTCAAAAAGATTTTCTTTATCAGGTATTGATATACCAAGATATGGAGGTGCCTGTCCTAGATGGAATGTTTATTCTGCGTTAACTAGACCGGGAGTTATTCAAGCTGCTGTGAGCAAAATGACTAATGGTGAAAAATATGTTTGTATTGCAAGAACAGTTGAAAAAGGTATTGGAAGATTTGGACAAGCAAAAAGTATATTATCAATAGGTCTTGGTTGTGAAGCTAAATATGCTAAAGATTTTGTCTATACAGAAAATATAAATATTAATGATAAATCAACAGAAATTCCTATAGGCGTTTCTTGCAGAACATGTGACAGATTAGATTGTTCACAAAGAGCTTTTCCACCCTTACATAAAAAGTTTGATGTAGATTTAAATACAAGAGGAGTATCTGTTTACGTTAGTGATAATAATTCATAGATAATGATAAAATATATTTTGCCAGCAATTCTTATTTTTTTAATAGTATTGTTTTGGAAAAAAATTACTGAATATGTTGAAAAAAGATTTAATATTAGGCTAAATTACATTTTTGTTAGCTTAATTATTACTGCTATTGCAGTTATCCTTTTACTCCTTAATTACTAGTACCTATGAGTAGTTTTGATTTTTCAAATTATGAATTAGATGAGTCTGATGGTGTTTTCACTTTTAAAAATGAAAACACAACGTTGGGCTTTGTTAGATTTAATGACGAGGGTGAAGTAGAATACATTTTTGTAAACCCCATTTTTAGAAAAAAAGGTATTGCTAAAAAACTCCTAAATCTTGTTAAAGATAAAACAGGAAAATTACCAATACCTCAAGATCCAATTAGTCCTTTAGGAAAGAAATTATTTAAAATCATATAAAATTATCTAAGATTGGTGTAAATAGAGTTTTTCAAAACTAATTAATGCATGAATTTAAAAACATCATATTCATCACTAGAAAATAAGGTTGTCTTTGTATTAGGTGGCTCAACAGGAATTGGCTCAACTTTGGTTGAAGAATTTGCTAAACAAGGTTCTAAAGTTGCTTTTGTAGGCAGAAATGAAGAAGCTTCAAAAGAATTAATTGAAAGTTTAAAAGAATGTAAATTCTCTCCTAAATTTTATAAGTGCGATATCACAGATGTAAATTCTTTAGAAAATGTGATTGCAGAAGTCATAAAATCTATAGGTGACATCAATGTACTTTTAAATAATGCTGCAAATGATGAAAGGCATGAATTTTTAGATACTACCCATGAATATTTTGATTGGGAATATCAAACTAATTTGAAGCCACATGTATTTGCTGCAAAAGCTATAATAAAAAGTATGATTAAGTTAGGTGGTGGATCAGTTATTAATGTAGGATCGATTGGATGGATGAGAAAAAATGAAAAAACAATTCTTTATGGTGTTTTCAAATCCTCATTACATGGACTAACCCACGGACTCGCAAAACGATTTGGTAAAGATAGAATTAGAGTAAACACACTTGTGCCAGGTTGGACAATGACAAAAAAACAAATTGAAGTTCATCTTGATGAAGAAGGTGAGAAAAAAATTAAAGAAGGTCAGTGTTTGCCTGATAAAGTTTTGCCTCAAGATATAGCAAATGCTGCATTATTTTTAGCATCTGATGATAGCAAGATGATTACCTCACAAGATATCGTTGTCGACGGCGGTTGGACATAATTCACTAAACAAACTTTTTAATGGAAATTAATTTATTATTTTTCTTTACAGTTATTCCTGCAATAATTTTATACGGCATAGCAAAATCTGGTTTAGGTGGATCTATGACTTTAATTTCTGTTCCGTTAATGACAATAGTTATGCCTTTAAATCAAGCGCTAGGAATTATTCTTCCTATTTTGATATTTTCAGACTTCATTGCAACTTACAAATATAGAAAAGAATTTGATCTATCTACTTTAAAGTTAATGATCCCATTTGCAGCTATGGGCATAATTATTGGATCTTTAACTTTTTCATATTTTTCAGAAGAATTATTAAAATTTATTATTGGTTTAATGGGATTTATGTTCACTGTTCATTATTTTTTTTTTAAAAAAAATAAAGAAGCTAAGTCCAAAAAAAATTTTCTTAAAGGTGGAATTTGTTCAACGATAGCAGGTTTTACAAGCTTCTGTGTCCATGCTGGAGGAACTCCCACAAGTATCTATATGCTTCCACTTAGAATGAAAAAAGAAATATATGTTGGTACAAGAATAATTTTTTTTACTTTTGTAAATTTAATTAAACTTCCACTTTACATAAATTTATCAATGACTAGTTTTGAAACATTTAAACAATCTGCAATGTTGTTCCCTGTGGCATTTTTTGGAATATTAATTGGTTATAAATTAATCAAAATTATTGAAGAAAAATTATTTTATAATATTTTATATATTTTAATTTTTATAAGTAGCTCAAAACTTTTATATGATTATCTAATATGAAAAACTTTAAACCAAGACTTAAGGCTAGGTTAAGAAAAAATAGACAGGTATTAAATAAAAATATTGATAATTTTTTTGGTTGGGTCAAAGGAGCAAAACTCGTTGAACTCAAAGAATGTAACACTGATGAAGATCCTGTAAGACCTGAATTAGATAATAAATTTAGAACTGGATATGGTCGAAAAATTTATGGGGTAGAATATCAAGGAGAAATACATGCTGTGATGTGTTTTGCTTATACAAACAAAATTCCAAAAAGTGTTGATGAATTAGAGAAATTAAGTACTGATGCCTTCTTACAAAGCGCAATGAGAGATCAAAGTGGAGGTCAAATAGCAATTGCTTATACAGTTTGGTCTAAGAAAAAAGGCGGCGGTAAATTAATTGTTAAAGAGGTGTTCAAAAAAATAAAAAAATCAAACCATCTAAATAGACTTATTACACTCTCACCTTTAACTGAAATGGCAACAAAATTTCACAGCAATAATGGCGCTAAATTAATTCAAATTAATGAAACAACTCAAAATTTTGAGTATAAGGTCATGTAATTCATGAACCTAAAAAAGTTATTAATTCTAATATTTTGTGCTTTATATATTTTACCGTATTCTGTCGTTATGGCTAATGAGGAAGCAAAATATGAAATAATTGATGAAAATGAAGTTTATGATATTAGAAAATATAATGATCGTTTGGCTGTTGAAACATCAAGGTCTGGAATAGATAGTAATTTTAGAAAGTTATTTAATTACATTTCAGGAAGAAATGATGCTCAAAAAAAAATAGCAATGACTACCCCAGTTACTCAAGTAGAAAAAAGTGGTTATATGACTATGCAGTTTTATTTACCCTCAAAGTTTAATTCGGATAATGTTCCCAATCCTAGCAGAGATGATGTTCAGATAGTAAATGTCGAAGGGGGCTACTATGCTGTTCTAAGGTACAGTGGTAGAGCTTCTGATAGAAATTTTGTAAAACATAAAGAAATTCTAGAAAAAGAGTTAAATAAAAATAATATTTCAATTATAAGTCCACCCATAAGAGCAACCTATGATAGCCCTTTTACTCTTCCTATGAATAGAAGAAATGAGGCTATGTTTAAAGTTGAATTAAACTGATGAAATCAAAATATAAAGCAATGGTATTATCTTGTATGGATCCTAGGTTCCAACTCTCTGTATTTAAGTTTATGAAAAAAAAGAATTTAATTGGAAAACATAGTTCTTTTACTATTGCTGGCTCAGCTGTGGGAGTTACACATTCAAAATTTAAAAAATGGCATCAGCCTTTTTTAGATAATCTTAGCACCTCTATCAAATTGCACAAAATTGAAAAATTAATAGTAGTTAACCATGAAGATTGTGGAGCTATTAAATTAGCCGAAAATAAAAAAGATTATATTGAGAAAGAAATTCACCAGAGTTCTTTTCAAAAACTTGAAAAAAAAATTAATAAAAAGTTCCCTAAATTAAAATTAGAATTTTACATAATAAAGTTAAATCAAAAAATTTTAAGGGTTCGCTCTTTAAGATAAGTCCTAAAGAGCTCCCTTATTCAGCCTCTTTGGCTTTTAAATCCGTTTGGATTTTTTTAGTTTGTTTTATGGATTGTTTCTTCAGCTAAGTATCAGGTGGTGTAAGTTTCAAAATAATGACCTCCTTGTTATAAAGGTAATTATTATAAAATAAATTTCAATTTATTTATTTACATTTTATGCAAATAAATTTCTTGAATACAACCTAGTGCTTTAGTAGATTCCCGTTAACTTAATTAATTCTTCTTAAATTATTTTTTATCAATTAATTCGCTAATAAAATTTTCTCCGTAACCATTATCAACTGCTTTTTGAAAATAATTTTTGTTATCTTCTGCAATTTTTTCAGCTTCAGGAAAATCTTTTAAAAGGTCTTGAATGTAAGTTAAATCTTTAACTGAATTAGAGGCTGTGAATTTAAATCCAGTAGAGTCTCCTTGAAGTAAAGCTTCAAAAACTCTAATAAGTGCAGCTGAATTTCCAGACCCAAGTTTTGCAACATCAAATAATTTTTGCAAATCTAAATCAAATTTTTTAGCAGCTATTGCCATATGGTTAATTAAAGCAGCATTTCCAAGTGTTAAAAAATTGTTTAAAAGTTTTGATTTTGCACCCATTCCAACTGGACCAAAATGGAAATAATTTTTACAAAAAAATTTTAAATATGGTTCTGCTAGCTTGAAATTATTATCTGTTGCACCAACAATACCACCTAGTACACCTTCTTCTGCTTGAACAGGCCCTCCCATTACAGGGCACTCAATATAATTAATATTTTTAGATTGATAAATTTTTTCAGTTTCAATTGATCCTGATTGATTGTGAGTTGTAATATCAATGATCAGTGTTTTTTCATCTAAAATACTAGCAAGTTTTGTAGCAATTTCTTTTGCAATAGGTGTATTGGTTACACATTTAACTAAAACATTTAGTTGTTTATTGCTAAAATCCGTTAAGCTTTTTATTTCTATTGCACCTTTACTTACAATTTTTTCAATTGGTTTTCTATTTTTGTTGGCAACTACAAATAAGTTGTTACCTTTTTCTAAGATATTTTTAGCTATTCCATAGCCCATGTATCCTACACCGATAAAACCCACATTACTCATATAATGAAGTTTACATGATAAATGATTATGTATAAAGTTTATTTATGAAATACTTATGTGCGTTGAGAGATTTATTAATAAGTCTTGTTGCATCCACTATTATTATCTATGCAATAAATATTGTTGCTGGCTTTGGTGGAGCTGATTATGAGTTTAGTCATGGAGAAACTTTTATAGTTTGGATACTAATGGCAATACTAGTTAATAATTGTTTAAAAAAATAAATTAGATATTAAATTTTCTTTTTAAGTGTCTTAATTTTCCTTCGGTGCTGTCGTAATCGATATAACATCCTTGCAAAAATCTATTTCCTTCTTTTACCTCGTAGGATGTTCGTCCATGTAGTAGTCTATAATTATCCATCATCATTAAATCTTTTGGAGCAAGCTTAAACTCTATTCTGTATTTTTCAGAGTTATACATTTCAGATAATTTTTTTCGTGCTTTATAATATAAATCTAATTTTTGTTTATCTAACATCGGCACATAGTCTAGTCTTGGACTAAATCTTACTTGTTTAAAATTTTTGTTATCATCTAGTTTAATTAGTTCTGACCAATCCTCTAAAACAACATCTTTATCAACAAATTTAAATCTAACTTTAACTTCAGATAAAATCTTATAAAAATCTGGATTTTCTTTTTTCAAATCTTCTGTAACTGTAAAACCATCTACTAATGTTGATAGCCCACCTGTAACTTCACTTACAATACAATGAAGTAATTGAATACATGGAACTGGGTTACGATAAGGATTGTCTGTATGAGGTGATAAGCCTAAAGAGGTGTATGCAAGATCGTTTGGATCTGGTTTTGATTTAACATCAAAATATTCTCCAAAATTTGTTCTTCTGACACTTCCTATTGAATTAGCAAATTTTACAATAAAATTATCTTCTGTTGGAATATTTTTGATGATTACAAATCCATATTTGTAGAAAGAAACAAGTAAATCATACATTTCTTTGCTATTAAAAAAACCATCTTGATATTCAAAATCCTTTATATTCTCCAAAGTTGAATTCCATTTAATTTTAGGAATAGATCTTATAACTGTATCTTCATTTGAAAATTCTAAGGCAAGTTTATCAATGTTTAATTTAGATTTAATGCCATCATTAAAGTCTATTTCAAGAAATTGTTTATTAATAGTTGCTGTATTTATAGATATTTCACTACTTAATGTTGTTGGATCAAATAGTCTTTGTTGAGTACCTTTGTCTAAAAATTCCTCGCCATCAACTCTTTCTCTTAACCAGAAAGGGTGAATTTCTTTTTTGACAGAACCATTATTAAAGTAAACTTTGTTTTGGTTAAGTTCAATTTTCATGACTAAAATCAAGAATTATTTAAATTTTAACTTTATTCAACATAAATAAAATAGTATTAGATTAAAGTGGATCAATTTAAATCAAAAAACTACCCAATATATGCTAATTTTTTAAACAAGTTAGCTAAAGACTTAACTAATTTCTATCACTCTAAATTAAATAGAACTTTTAAGGTATCCAATAAACTTAAAGGGAAAGGATACGATCCAGTAACGACCTCGGACAAAGCGTTTGAAAAATTTATAAGATCAAAAATTAAAAGTAAATTTCCTAACCATCAAATAGTTGGTGAGGAATTTGGTCATACAAAGTCTAATAGTGATTTTACTTGGGTAATAGACCCAATAGATGGAACAAGATCATTTGTTATTGGTAATCCCACTTGGAGTAATCTTATTTCATTAAACTATAAAGGAAATCCGATTTTAGGTTTGGCCAATTTTCCCGTGCT
This sequence comes from Candidatus Pelagibacter sp., assembly GCA_028097645.1. The sequence goes on from JAOHEU010000001.1 coordinate 14,289, forward strand.
TAAAAAATATTATATAAACCATTCTGATAAAGCTGCATATGTAGTTGATAATGGAAAAAGAAAGAAAATATCAGTTAATAAAAAAGTTTCATTTAAAGATGTTAAAGTTGCAGCGGCATTTCATGGCTGGTTATCTTTAGATAAGCAAAAAAAAATTCCACAAATATTAAAATTAATGCAATTCCCATGCAGTGATGCTTTAAGCTATTCTCACTTATCAGAGGGAAGAGTTGATATCGTAATACAATGTTCAAATAAAATTTGGGATATTCATCCAATAATTCCAATTGTTAAAGCTGCAGGTGGACATCTTTCCACTTGGGATAACAGAGATGCAGCAAATGCAGGAAATATTTTAGTTTCTTCTAATAAAACTATTCATAATAAGTTTTTAAAATTGTTGAAACCTGTATCAAAATGATCCCAAAAAAAGCTCAAGAAATTTTAGATTTTTGGTTTAAAGAAACTCCGGCCAAAAAAAGATTTAAAAAAGATGAAGCTTTCGATAAAACTATAAAAGATAGGTTTTTAAATGATTATGAGCTTGCGAGTCAAAACGAGTATGACGATTGGCAAGATCAACCAATGAGTGCACTAGCATTAGTTATTCTTTTTGATCAATTTTCAAGAAATATGTTTAGAGATGATAAAAAAGCTTTTGCTCAAGATCACAAAACAAGATTGATCGTAAATGATGCAGTTTATGCTGGTTATCTAGAATCTATGAATGAAAGTGAAAGATTTTTTATGATATTACCTCTTATTCATAGTGAAGAAATAACCGATCATGACATGGCTTATTATCTACTTAATAAATATCTAAGAGAGCATGAAGGATATGTTCAAATAAAGAAATTTTGGAAAGATCACACAAAAGCAATTCAATTATTTCACAGATATCCTCATAGAAATAAAGTGCTTGGTAGAGAGACTACTGAAGAAGAGTTGGCTTTTTTAAATGGTCCTAATTCATCCTGGTAATCGTGAATTTAAAACATGTTTATAAAATAATTGATAATGACGAGCTTAAAAAAGCTAAATTATCAGGCAAATACACTGGCTCTGCTAAAGATATACAAGATGGTTACATTCATTTTTCAGGTCAAGACCAAGTAGCATCTACTCTTAAAAAATATTATTCAGGAATTGAAAACTTAATATTATTAAAAGTGGAAACACTTAAATTAGATCATTTAGTTTGGGAACAAGCATCTGATGGTAATTTTTTTCCACATTTATATTCTTCGCTTGATTTATCTAATGTAGTAAATGAATTTGAAATAACTTTAGATAACGATGGTACACACAAGCTACCAGATACACTCTAAGTATTTTTATTACTAATAGTAGATACCCAAAACATTCAACACAACATACAGTGACTGATTCAATTAAAAATTGAAAAAAAGATTTATTAAAATAGACACGTACTCTGATTAGTAGTTAAATTAAGTTATGGCTATTAAACGAAAAAAAGTAGCAAAAAAAAAGACTAAATTAGTCAAAGTTTCCAAAAAAAAAACTAAAACAAAAAAAAAGGTTGCTACAAAAAGGTCAGCGACAAAGAAACCTTCTAAGGTTTCTAAAAAAAAAAATAAGATAAAAAATAAAAAAAACAGAGAGGTAAAAAAAATGAGCACTGAAACAGTTAAAGGTGGAGTATCTGCTTCGTTAGATACATCTCATCTTAAAGTACCATTTCCATTTAAATCAAAATATGGAAATTATATTGGAGGAAAATTTGTTGAGCCGAAATCAGGAAAATATTTTGACAACGTAAGTCCAATTAACAATGAAGTTATATGTCAAATGGCTAGATCAGATGCAAAAGATGTTGATGCAGCTTTAGACGCTGCTCACGAAGCATTTAAGGAATGGGGCAAAACAGACATCACTACAAGATCTAATATAATGAACAAGATTGCTGATGTTTTAGAGAAAAACCTAAATCTTTTAGCGACAGCTGAATGTTTGGATAATGGTAAACCAATTAGAGAATGTATGGCTGCTGACTTACCATTGGTTATTGATCACTGGAGATATTTTGCAGGAGTTATTAGAGCAGAAGAAGGATCTGTTGCTGAAATTAGTAACTCTCAATACTCTTATAACATACCTGAACCTTTAGGTGTTGTTGGTCAGATAGTTCCATGGAACTTCCCATTATTGATGGCTACATGGAAATTAGCTCCAGCTTTAGCTGCAGGAAACTGTTCGGTTTTAAAACCAGCTGAACAAACTCCAGCTTCTATTATGCTTATGATGGAACTTATTGGTGATTTGTTGCCTCCAGGAGTGGTAAATATTGTTAGTGGATTTGGTCTTGAAGCAGGTAAGCCATTAGCTTCATCAGACAGAATTGCTAAAATTGCATTTACAGGTGAAACAACAACTGGACGTTTGATTATGCAGTATGCTGCACAAAACTTAATTCCAATTACTTTAGAATTAGGTGGAAAATCTCCAAACGTTTTCTTTGAAGACATCATGGATAAAGATGATGCTTTTTTAGATAAGTGCGTTGAAGGATTTGTAATGTTCAACTTAAACCAAGGAGAAGTATGTACTTGTCCAAGTAGAGCTTTAGTCCAAGAATCTATTTATGATAAATTCATGGAAAAAGTAATTGCTAGAACAAAAGCTGTAGTACAGGACAATCCTTTAAAAATGGAAACTATGATTGGCGCTCAAGCATCCGTGGAACAAATGGAAAAAATCAAATCTTATCTTGATTTAGGTAAGAAAGAGGGTGCCAAAGTTCTATGTGGTGGAGATGTTGCTAAATTAAATAGTGGTTTAGAAAATGGAAATTATATCCAACCTACTATTTTTGAAGGTGATAATAGTATGAGAATCTTCCAGGAAGAAATTTTTGGACCTGTAGTTTCTGTTACTAAGTTTAAAGATGAAGCACATGCATTAGAAATTGCTAATGACACTCTTTATGGACTTGGTGCAGGTGTTTGGACTAGAAATGGTAATATTGCATATAGAATGGGACGAGGTATTCAAGCAGGTATTGTTTGGACAAATTGTTACCATGCTTATCCTGCTCACTCGCCATTTGGTGGTTACAAACAATCTGGTGTTGGAAGAGAAACTCATAAAATGATGCTAAATCACTATAGACAAAATAAAAATCTACATGTGTCTTATGCGGAAAATAAATTAGGTTTCTTTTAATAGATAAATTATAATGGCCCGTATTAAGTTACGGGCCATATTAAACATGAAAGTTTCAGCAACACCTACAGCACTTGAGTTAATTGAAGATCTAAAAAAAACTCATGGTAAAGATTTATTATTCCATCAATCAGGTGGATGTTGTGATGGTAGTGCGCCAATGTGTTACCCTGCAAAAGAATATTTAGTTGGTGATCAAGATGTTCTTGTTGGAGAGATAGGTGGTATACCTTTTTATATTAGCAAAACTCAACACGAAGCTTGGAAAAATACTGATCTTATAATTGATTGTATTAAAGGAATGGGTGGAATGTTTTCTTTAGATAATGGTACTGGAAGAAGGTTTTTAACAAGATCTGAAATCTGTGTACCTGAAAATTCTACAATAAATTAATTAAGTTTACCCAAATAATTTACCATCACTACACCAACAATAATTAGAATAATTCCAATAGTTCCATAAATATTTGGTATTTGATTATATTTAAGCATTGCAAACAGAACGACCCCAGTAACTGTTAATCCGCTATAAGTAGAGTAGGCAAATCCAACCGGTAGTGCTGACATTGCTTTTGAAATAGAAAACATTGTAATGCACATAAACAAAATGCACAAAATTGATGGAGTTAATTTTGTAAAACCTTCTGATATTTTTGCAAAACTATTTGAAGCTATTCCAAATGAAATTCCTATCGCTAAGAATAAATAACCAAATAAAGGATTCATGCTTAATTATTGCCTAGTAAATTAACCATCAAAACCCCAACTATAATGAAAGCTAACCCTATTATTGAATAAAGGTTTGGCATTTGATCAAATCTAAATATTCCAACAACTACAGTTGCAATGATAGTTAATCCTGCAAAAGAAGCATAAGTTATTCCCATTGGAATATTTTTCATTACCATTGAAAGTGCGTACATACATGCAACAATTGTTATACCAGTGATGATACTTGGAAAGAGAAGGGTAAAACCCTCAGCACTTTTTGCAAAACTATTTGAAGTCACTCCAAGCAAAACTGCTAGGATAAGAAAAGCATATGAAGAAGCGAGACTCATTTAATAATCTTAAATGAAATCTCGCTAAATATATATAATTATTTAGGCATCTTGGTTGCACCGGTTTCAAGAGAAATGATTTTTCCATCTTGATACTTAAAGACAGCCATTACTGCTTCAGTATTTCCATCATTAAAAGAAACAAATGCATGTTCAACACCGATTTCATCATTTTCAAAAAGAACTCTTATTTTGTCTCTTTTGATGTCACCACTCATTGCCCATTTGATTACATCTGCTTTTCCTAAGACATTACCTGATGCATGCATAGTAAACTTATAATCATCATGTAATAGTTCATTCATGGCAGCTTCATCTTTAGCCTCCATAGCAGCATTATATTTTGCCAATATTGACATAATTTATCCTTCTTTAACTTTAGTTAAATCATAAATTGTGTAACTACCTAGCACTTCATCCATAACTGGTTTTGATACTTCAGTACCTTCAATAAACTTATGTAAAGCTGCTTCATCAGTACAAAATATTTTAAACATTACTGCACTTTTATCTGGAGTTACTGATGCTACAGTTTTTTCAACAACAGCAACCTTTGCTCTTTCAGCTAATCCTTCTGGAGATTGCATAAATCCCATAAATTTTTCAAATTTACCTTCTCCTTCTTTAAACTTAGCTACTACTAACATTTCTTTTTCCATTATTTTCTCCTTTCATCTGTTTTAATTAGTATAAAGTTTGCACTACTTTATTTACTCTTTCTTTACCATTAGGAATCAATCCTTCTAAAAAGGTATGACACTGATCTGTTTTTACTTTGTCATATTTTGAGCCATAATATTTATCAACTGCTTTATTTACTCCTTCGTCCCAATTTGTTTCGGGAACTCCAGTTTCTAGAGCATATGCTTTTAAAACTTTTACTGAGGCCATAGATTTTTCTTTCATACTATATTCAAAAGTTTCTCCAGATGGCAAAAAGTAATTTGCCATGTAGATCCCACTACAATCCCAAGCTTTAGTTTTATTAGTGTCACTCATCTCTGCGTATGCAGGAAATGAAAAAAAAATACTTATAATTATAAATATTATTTTATTCATGTCTCTAGTCTCCTTTTTTTATTTAGCGTTAAAATCTATAATATCATCAGTACACTCAACAAATTTATGAGGTTCATAGAAATCATTCATAGACTCTAATTGTTTGTTAATTGCATCTGGATCAGTACCTTTCCACCAACAAAACATTGTTAAGTTGTCACCTGGCGTATTCCAGCTCATTTGACACTTTGCATTTTCACTTGTCATTGCTTTAGTCATATCTTCCATCGACATTGAACCAGTAACTTCTATCATTTTAGCTTTAGCTTCTTTTGATTTAAAAGTGTGTGTTACTATGTAGTTTTTCATTTCTTATCTCCTTTTTGTTTGTTTAATATTTATATTCACCAGACATTTGGTTCATTGATGTAGAAAATCCTGGTGCTTTAGATTTCAAATTTTGTCTACTTGATACACCATTACCAGTTATCTTCGCATATTTTCCAGTTCCCTTGACGATTTCAAAAGTACCAGTTCCACCAACACCACCTGATCCTTTGCCCACATACTTCATGAAAACACTTTCTCCATCAAATAGATCAAATCTACACATACCAGTTTCATCTGTAAATTTTCCAGCTTGTAAAGTTAATCCTCCAATACAGTGCATTGTTGATTTATTAAATATGCTATCTGGAGTTTCATCTGTTAAACCGGCTATTCCATCATAAGTAATTGCCATGTCACCTTGTCCAGCATCCATCGCGTTTACTTCCCAAGCACCCATACCGCTAGCGTTAAATTTTCCTGAAGTATGTCCATCAGCAAATGATACTGTAGACGTTAAACTAAATATTATTGTTGCTATAATTTTTTTCATTTTTGTTTTCCTTTCTTTTTATTCACTAAATATGAATCTCATTTCATCTTGAATAGTTCCTTCAACAGCAACTTTCTTTAATTGCTTTTGAAGGCTTTGATATTTTTTGTCTGCAGACATTTTTGCATCAGCTTCATTATCACCTTCAAACATAGGGCCAATAACTGTCTCTCTAATTGTTCTTGGATCACCACCTATTTGAAATGAAAAATAAATCCCATGTTTTGGATAATATTTTTTTCTAACTTTTGCTAATCCTTTGCCAATCTCCATAGCTTTGCCTAGCATGTCGTCTTTAACTCTCATTGTTCTTGTATAAATTGCCTGCACAGTTTCCTCCTTGTTTAGAATTATTATAATTAAACGTTACAGTTTCTAATGATGTCCAATAAGAGTTAAATAGTAGCATCAGTAATGTTCTTGACGCATACCCTTTTATTTATTGATTATTTTACTCAACCATAAGGAGAATGAGACTAAATTGCTCAAAAATATAAATTTATGAGTAATTAAATTTGATATGATTTTGAGATGATAGAAAAATTTAATGGAATTTTTTATTTAATAGTTTTTATAATCCACTTTATTGGTTTTGGCGCATATTCATACCAAATGATAATTGGGAACGAAAAGTTTAGAGCAAAATTTCAGATTGACGAGACCGCGGCAACCATCATGAGAATGACTGGGGCTATTTTTCTAGGATCATTTTTAATGGCTCTTTATATAATGTTTGTAAGACCCAACGGTGTTGAAGGAACATGGGCATTCTTTAATCTAATTTTTGTTCAAAATATTTGTGTCTTACTGGTGAACACTTATTCACTTAAGATTGATAAAACTGGTGTTAAGAACGATTCTAATGAAGCCATCATTGCACCATTAGTTTTCACAATTTTAAGTGCAATTCTTATATTTGGATTGTCTGATAAGATTTATATCTAAAGCCAACTAGGGAAGGGCAAACCTTTTTCTTCAAGGAATTTCTTATTAAACATTTTTGTAGAGTATTTATCACTTCTATCGCAAAGAATAGTAACAATCGTTTTTCCAGGTCCTAACTCTTTTCCAAGTCTTATTGCACCAGCGATATTAATTCCACAACTGGTTCCAAGGCTTAATCCTTCATTTTGAATTAAATCATAAAGAATAGGTAACGCTTCATGATCATCAATTGAATAGGCATCATCTATTTTAGCTTCTCCAAAGTTTTTAGTTACTCTACTGGATCCAATTCCTTCAGTAATAGATCCACCTTCTGATTTTAACTCACCATTCTTTATATAATTATAAAGTGCTGACCCTTTTGGATCCGATAGATAGATTTTGATATCTTTATTTTTTTCTTTAAGAGCATTACTTACTCCTGAAATTGTTCCACCTGTTCCAGATGAACAAACAAATCCATCTACTTTACCTTCAGTTTGTTTCCAGATTTCTTGTCCAGTTCCTTCGTAATGTCCTTTAGCATTTGCAGTATTATCAAACTGGTTAGCCCAGATAACTCCATTATTATTTGAAGGTCTTAACTCATCTGCAAGCCTTGCTGCAATTTTTACAAAGTTATTTTCATCCTTATAAGGTTTTGGAGTAACCAATTTAAGTTCTGCACCTAAATTTCTAAGTAAATCTTTTTTTTCTTGAGTTTGATTATCGTTCATTACGATAATTGTTTTATATCCTAATGAATTCCCTAAAAGTCCTAAACCAATTCCAGTGTTCCCTGCGGTTCCTTCAACAACAGTTCCACCTTTTGAAATTAATTTTTTTTCTTGGGCGTCTTTTATTAATGCTAACGCTGCTCTATCTTTAACTGATCCACCTGGATTTAAAAATTCAGCTTTACCATAAATATTACATCCAGTAATTTCTGATGCAGCTCTTAATTTTATTAAAGGAGTATTTCCAATTCCTGAAATAAAATCATTTTGTATATTGCTCATTACTCTGATTTTGTATCGCTGTCTGGGGTAATACCATATGGTTTGAACTCACTATCAGCTAACCCAACATTTTTAGCGGGTATTCCTACCATGACTGCTTTTTCAGGAACATCTTTGGTGATCACTGCATTAGCTCCGATTTTTGCACATCTTCCAACAGTAACAGGCCCTAATACTTGAGCACCTGACCCAATAACAACTTCATCTTCAATTGTTGGATGTCTCTTTATATTACGTTGATCATTTGAATTTATACTTGGCGCAATTCCACCTAATGTTGCCATATGATAGATAGTAACGTTGTCTCCAATGTCAGATGTTTCTCCAATTACAACGCCCATACCATGATCGATGAATAAATTTTTACCAATTTTTGCCCCTGGGTGAATTTCAATACCAGTTAAGAATCTTGAAAACTGAGAAATGACTCTTGCTATCAGATCAAATTTAGCAACGCTAAAAAAATTTGCAATTCTATGAAAGAAAACAGCTTTCACGCCTGGATAAGTTAATATTAAACTTAGCTTAGATTTTGCAGCTGGATCTCGATCAATTATAGATTGTAAGAAATTACCCATTATTATTTTGTTTATTTTGACTTATTGATTATTAAATTAGCTTTTATATAGTGCATAAAATCAAATTTTAAAGGGCTAAACATATGTATAAAAATACCAATTGTTTTCATTTAGCAGTTCCATGTGGAGATTTAGAAACTGCAAAAAAATTTTACAGCGAAGCATTAGGCTGCAGACTAGATAATTCTGCTCAAGAGTGGGCTGATGTTGATTTTTGGGGAAATGAGTTAACTCTTCATGCAAGTGAACATAAATTAGATAACGAAAGACATGACGTGGATATGGGTAATGTGTCTGTCCCACATTTTGGAGTGCATTTATCAAGAAAAGATTTTGATGCTCTAAAGAAAAGATTAAAAGATAACGGTACAAAGTATTATGATGAGCCTTATTTAAGATTTAAGGGTACGAAATATGAACAAGAAACTTTTTTTGTAAAAGACCCTAATGAAAATATTTTAGAGATAAAAACGTTGACTGCTAATCCAGAATAATTAATGGCCATAAACTATAAAACTATTGCAAAAAAATTAAAATTTGAAGGTCGTGCTTTCATTAATGGTAAATATGTTAATGCCATTGATGGTAAAAAGTTTGAAACAATAAATCCTGCAACAGGAGAAAAACTTTGCGCGGTTTCAAAATGTAATCATAAAGATGTTGATTTGGCAGTCAAAGTTTCAAGAAAAGCTTTTAACAGTGGTGTTTGGTCAAGAACCTCACCCGAGCATAGAAAAGAAGTTTTATTAAAATTTGCTGAAATACTTAGAAAACATGGAGACGAAAATTCAGTTTTAGAATGTGTTGATACTGGAAAGTTAGTTGCAGATTGTATTAATGAAGTTGCTAATGATGCTCCCATGCACTTTCAATGGTATGGAGAATTAATTGATAAAGTATTTGGTAAAGTTGGTCCTACAGAACCATCTATTACAAGCTTAATCGTAAAAGAACCAATTGGTGTTGTTGCCGGAATTGTTCCTTGGAACTTTCCTTTAATGATGGCTGTTTGGAAAATGGCACCATCTTTAGCTGCAGGTTGTTCAGTAATTATTAAACCTGCTGAAGATACACCTCTTACAGCTATTAGAGTTGCAAAGTTAGCTCAAGAAGCAGGAATTCCTGATGGAGTTTTAAATGTTCTACCGGGTTACGGAGATGTTGGAGAAGCTTTAGGTAGACATAAAGATGTAGATGCCGTTTCATTCACTGGCTCAACAGAAGTAGGTGGATATTTTTTAAAGTATTCAAGTGAAAGTAATCTAAAACCAGTTGCACTTGAAATGGGAGGAAAAAGTCCATTTATAGTTTTAGAAGATGCTAAAATTAATGATGATTTAATTGACAATGCAATAAATTCTGCATTTTGGAATGGTGGACAAAACTGCTCTGCAAACATGAGACAGATAGTTCATTCAAAAGTTAAAGATGAATTTTTAGATAAAGTTATTAAAAAAGTTAAAAAATTAAAAGTTGGTGACCCTTTAGATTTAAAATCAAATATGGGATCTATGATTTCAAAAGGACATTTACAAACAGTTGATGGATATATTCAAAAAGGAATTGATGAGGGCGCAAAACTTTTATCAGGTGGAGTTTCGAATAATAATCAAAAAGGTTTTTTTGCAAAACCTACTTTATTTGATGGCTTGAAAGAAAAGATGACTATAGCTCAAGAAGAAATTTTTGGACCTGTACTTGGTGTTTTAACTGTTAAAAGTGATGAAGAAGCTTTAAAAGTTGCAAGTAATTCAAAATATGGATTACATGCAAGTGTATTTACTCAAGATATTAATAGAGCATTCCATCTGGCTAAAAGCTTACCTTGCGGAACTGTTTCAGTTAACACTTTTTCTGAAGGTGATATTAAAACCCCATTTGGAGGATACAAGCAATCTGGTTCATTAAGTAGAGATCAAGGTACCGAAGCCCTTAATTCTTTTCTTCAAACAAAAACTATCTGGATTAGTCACCAATAAATACTGCGATTATTTAAATAAAAAAACAAGGTTATATATATTTTTTATGACCTTATTTCCTTTGACTCACTTTAATCATTCACGATAGACTTAATTTTTCAAATTAATAGGAGATATAATGAAAATAATAAACATTAAAACAATTTGCAAAACACTACTCAAGGTGGTTGCAATTGCTTTCTTTACCCAAGCGGCCTATGCAGAGGTAACTCTTAAGCTTGGTACTACGGGTAGATTAGGTATGCCAATTGGTGATGCGATAGATCAAGCATTGATACCAGCTTTGGCAAAAGCCTCAGGTGGCAAGATGAAAGTCGAACCATATTATCAAAAAAGTTTATGTGCTGAACAGAAATGTGGTGAGCAAGCTAATCAAGGGCTTATAGCTCTATGGACTAGTTCTACAGCAAACTACGGTAATTTTGGATCAGAGTTAGCAATTTTTGATTTGCCTTTCATTTTCAAATCATTAGAGGATGCAAAAAGAATATCAGATGAATGGTTAGCTGAAAGACAGTGTAAACTTGCTCTTGAAAATGCAGGTCATATTTGTCTTTCTGTATATTCAAGTGGTGGATTTAGACAGCTAGGGAATGCAACTAAACCAATTCATGTTCCAGGAGATATGAAGGGTTTGAAATGGCGTACTACTAAGAGTCCAGTTGAGTTCATGTTAGTTAAAAATTGGGGCGCAACACCAACACCTTATGACTGGAGCCAGTTATACTCAGGCCTACAGTCGGGTGTAGTTGAAGGTCAGTATGTTGCTAGTCCATGGCAGCACGTAGCAAAACTTCATGAAGTTGCAAAATACTTCACTGAAATTGGTGGTATGTGGTCTGGAAATATTTTAGCAATGGATGCTAAGCAGTATAACGCATTGTCTTCTCAAGAGAAGAAATGGTTACACGAGGCAGCTGATGCTTATGGAGAAAAAGTAAACCAGTTAGATAACGCTTGGATTAAGAATGGCGAAGATGCAATTAAAGCATCTGCAACAGAGTGGTATGTGCCATCTGAAGCGGAAATGACTAAGTGGAGAGCAGGCGCAATCGGTGCTTGGTTAGATGCTAAGGGTACTTTTGAACCAGAGGTAGCTAAAAGAGTACTTCTAGAACAAGGAATGGATGGATTTGTAGCTCAGTTAGAGAAAGCTGGGGCTCTTTAAATCGTTCAACAAAAAACTGTGTAAAGATCATTTAGTTCAATTTTAAAACTAGATGATCTTTACCTTAAACAATTCATAACATATAAGTATTTATGGAAAGTATTATTCTACTCGTAGTACTCCTTTTTCTAATTTTATTAGGTGCTCCCATTGGTTTCATATTAATACTGATACCATTTGTTTACATTTTATTTACCGATGCTGTACCGCTTGTTTTGATTCCAAGTCAAATGTTTAATGCTATTGACTCGGTTCCCTTAACTGCAATTGCGTTTTTTATGTTGACGGGTGAGTTGATGACAAGTGCAACGATTACTGACCGGTTAGTATCTTTGAGTAGAGCATTAATTGGACGTATACGAGGTGGTTTGGCCCAAGTGAATGTTCTTGTGAGTATGTTTTTTGCGGGAATGAATGGTTCTGTAGTAGCAGATACAGCTACAGTTGGTGCATTAGTTTTACCAGCCATGAAAAAAGCTGGATATCCCGCAGCGTTTTCGGCTGCTGTTACAGGTGTAAGTTCTACTATAGGAGGGATAATTCCACCTAGTATTATGATGATTGTACTTGCTAACTCGACTGAGATTTCGATTGCAGCATTATTTGCAGCTGGGATTGTTCCAGGCGTGTTGATAGGCATTACGATTATGATAATCAATCATTACTTCGCAATTAAATATAACTTCGAGCGAAGTGATGAACCATTTTCAATACGTCGAGCTGGTAAAGAATTATATCGATCCTCATTCGCCCTTTTAATCCCTTTAGTTTTAGTGGGCTCAGTAATGGGTGGTGTTGCATCGGTTGTTGAGGCTGGCGCTATCACAGCAATGGTTGCATTATTTACAGGTGTTTTCGTTTATCGAACTATTAAATGGAAAGATTGTACTGGTGCTTTTCGTCGGGCATTCCGCAATTCAGCAATGGTTTTTATCATCATAGCTGCATCAGGACCCTTTAGTTGGTTACTTACTTCTCTAGGTGCAATCGGTGATCTTGAACAATGGCTTCTAAGCTTGACGGAGTCTCCGATTATTTTTATTTTAGCTGTGATATTATTCATTTTTCTTCTTGGAACAGTGATGGATTCTGCAGTAAACATTATTATAGTTGGTCCGGTACTAGTTAATGTTATGGCTCAAGCTGGTTTTCCTGAGGTACAAGCTGCAATCGTTGTAATAGTTGGCTTCTTAATTGGTTCGGTAACTCCGCCTGTTGGTGTTGCTTACTTTACTGCTGCAACAATAGCACAAGTTCGTTTAGAAAAAGTGGCTATTGCATTAATTCCTTATTTAGTAGGGCTATTTTTGCTTTTATTTTTTATTCTTGTTATTCCGGAGTTGACTATGTTTCTTCCAAACCTATTGAGTAATTAGCGATATGTTAAAATTTTTTAATAACTTTGACCGTTTTATCCATCGTATGCTGGAAGCTATGTGCTCGCTCTTTTTAGCTTCGATGGTTGGTTTCACTCTTTATAACGTCATCATGCGATATGTTTTTAATAACCCTCCTGTTTGGGGCGACTTACTAACAGTGTTAAGTAATATTTGGTTGATGTTTATAGCACTTTCATTGACAGCTAGAGACAATGAACACATAGCTTTAAATTTAATTTATGAAAAATTACCAGATAGACTGTCATTATATATACGCCAGTTCTGGAAACTTATGATCATGGCAATTGGTATAGTCTTGATGATTTATGGAGTTGAACTTGTAGAAGGTATGCGTGGGAAGTATTGGGAAATGTGGTATTTTGAAATTAGTTTCCAAGGTATTGAGTTCAAAGAAAATTATATGCCAAAGAAATACGCAGTTGCTATCTTACCATTAGCTGGATTTTTGACGACCATTGGTGCTGTAATTTCTTTTGTTAAAAAGGTCTAGTTTTTCGAATTAGTCATTAATAATTACTGAGGCAATTAAGTTAAAAATACAAGGTTATATATATCTTTTATAACTTTATTTCCTTTGACTCGCTTTAATCATTCGCGTTAGACTTGATTTTTAAATTAATAGGAGAGAGATAATGAGAATAATTAAAACTACACTTGTAGCTGGATTAATTTCACTTTTTGCTACTTTTTCAACATTCGCTGAAAAAGTTAAAATTGGAGATCCAGGTTGGACAGGTGCTACAGCAATTGCTAATTTATTAGCTGCAGTTGTTAATGATAAAATGGGTGGAGAAGCAGAACTTGTTCCAGGAAACAACACTGCAATCTATGGTGCAATTGATAGAAGCAAAGGTGAAATAGAAGTTCACCCTGATATTTGGTTACCAAACCAACAAGCTTATACAAATGATTTAGTTCCAAAAGGAACTTTAAAATTAAGTAGCAAACCATATGAAGGAAACCAAGGTTATTGTGTTTCTCAAAAATTTGCGAAAAAATTTAACATCACTGCAATTGAAGATTTAGGAAGACCTGAAGTTGTTAAAGCTATGGATAGTGATGGCAATGGTAAAGGTGAATTTTGGATTGGTGCAGATGGTTGGGCGTCAGCTAATGTTAATCAAGTTAAACTAAGAGATTATGGTTTATATGATGCAGGAATTGAGCCAATCAGAGCAGCAGAAGCTGTTAAAAATGCAAGAGTGCTTGACTCTATTAAAAAAGACGAAGGTTATGCATTTTATTGTTACAAGCCACATGCAATTTGGGGAATGGCTGATGTAGTTATGTTGGAAGAGCCAAAATTTGATCCAGCTAAATACAAAATGGTACAACCTAAAGAGGATGCTGACTGGTACAAAAAATCTTATGTTGCTTCGAAAGATGCGCTTAAACAAATTCAAATAGGTTGGGGTACTTCTTTAGAAGGTAAATCTCCAGCTATTGTTGATTTTTTTAAGAACTTTCAATTAACTGCAGACGATGTATCGGCTATGGCTTATGCAATTTCAGTTGAGAAAAAACAACCAGCTGATGTAGCAAGAGCTTGGATGAAAGCTAACAAATCAACAGTTGATGGTTGGTTAGGTCTTTAATCTAAATAAAATAAATTATTTATACCCGGCAATTTTATATTGCTGGGTATATTTTCCTAAATAAAAGAGAGTTAAATGGATTCTTCTGGATCAGCAATTAAAATTGAAAATGTTTGGAAAGTGTTTGGCAACACTTCGAGCGAAGCATTAGATGCTATCCAAAATAAAAAAATTTCTAAGAATGAAGCCTTGGAGAAATATAACTCAGTTATAGGTGTATCTGATGTTTCTTTTGATGTTAAGCAAGGTGAAATATTTTGTGTAATGGGCCTTTCAGGTAGTGGAAAATCAACATTAGTTAGGCATATTAATAGACTTTTAGAACCAACATCTGGCAAGATTTTAATCAACGGTCAGGATGTAATGACACTTGATAGAGATAATTTACAAGAATTAAGAAATAAAAAAATTGGCATGGTATTTCAAAACTTTGCACTAATGCCTCATAGATCTGTTGTAGATAATATAGCGATGCCTCTTGAAATAAGAGGGGTAAGTAAAAATGATAGATTGGATGCAGCTAATAAAATTTTAGATATCGTAGAATTGCAAGGTTGGGGAAATAAATTTGCACATGAATTATCAGGTGGTATGCAACAAAGAGTAGGGCTTGCAAGAGCATTAGCTGCTGATCCAGATTTTTTATTAATGGATGAACCTTTTAGTGCATTAGATCCTTTAATAAGAAGACAACTTCAATCTGAATTTATTAAACTTTCAAAACAAATGAAAAAAACAACTGTTTTTATTACTCATGATTTAGATGAAGCTGTAAGAGTAGGTCATCGTATTGCAATTATGAGAGATGGTAAGGTAATTCAAATTGGAACTCCAGAAGAAATCGTAGTAAGCCCAGCAGATGACTACGTTGCTGATTTTGTTAAAGGTATTTCTAGACTAAAAGTTGTTCAGGCTAAATCAATAATGCAAACTGTTGAAAATTTTGAAAATAAAAATGGAAAAATTACAAATGATTTAGAAATTGTTAACGAGAGTGATTTGCTAAGTAAACTTATTGAAACCTCGGCATCTAAAAATAAGCCAATAATTGTAAATAATAATCAAAATAAAATTGTTGGTGTTATATCGCAGTCAGATCTTTTAAAAGCAGTTATTGAAGGAGAAGATAGTGAGTAAAGAAATTAACAATCCTTCAAGATCTCAGTTAATAACTGATTTTGTTAAAACAAATCCAGAATATTATATTGAAAAATTCCAACAAATAGGCAATAAACCTACTTTTTCTTTTTCATTTAATCTGTATGCAGCAATTCTTGGACCAATTTGGTTTGGAATGAGAAACATTTGGAATTGGGCTTTAACTTTTCTAATTATTGAAACTTTTTCTGTTGTTCAAATAATAAGAGGTTTATTTGGGAATATCACAAAAGATGCTATTCAAAAAATAGAACAGGTCCAATCAACAATTGCGTTTAGAAACAAGCAATTAGAAGCAGCTATTACCAATAATCCTGATAAAGTTGATGTCTATAAAAGAAATATCAAATCATTAGAAGACGCCATGCAAGGCTATATTGATGAAGTTAGTAGAATTGAAGCATCAGCCATTTGGATAACAATTTTTGGAATAGTACTTTTGATTTCAATTAAGATTGTCCAAGGTGTTCTTGCAAACTCTAAATTAGAAAAAAGATATTCTGAATGGTTATCTGACAAATCAATAAGCCCTGGTATGCAAACTAAAAACTATATTTTAAGTACAGTTTTTGCTTCTGTAATTATGTTTTTTTCAGTAGTGCACTATAGTTTTCCAGGTTTAATTGTAATTATGGATGAATTTCCAACCCACCCAGATATCAGATTAACCTCAATTGCCTGGGTAGAAAAAATTTTTAATTATGCTGTATTAAAAGGAGATGCGTTATTTACTGCAATTACAATTGGTATTAGATCTGTTTTAGATTTTTTAGAATTATTGTTTGTTAAAACACCTTGGATAGTAATTATTACAGCAATAGTTACATTAACAGGGTTATCTGCTGGCCCTAGAGCCGCAATCTATTCAGCTGGTTTTTTATGTTACATGGGTTTTTTAGGTTTTTGGGTTAAAGCAATGACAACACTAGCTTTACTTGGAACTGCAGCAATTTTAAGTATCGCAATTGGAATACCGCTTGGGATTTTTTGTGCAAGACGTCAAAGATTTTATTCAATGATAAGACCTATTATGGATTTCATGCAAACAATGCCAGCGTTTGTATTTATGATTCCAGTTATCGCATTCTTTGGAACTGGAAAAGTTGCAGCGGTAATTATTACGATGATATTTGGTGGAACTCCTGTTGTTAGATTAACAGTGCTTGGATTAAGAGGAGTGCCAGAGACAATCAGGGAAGCTGCAATAGCTTACGGTGCAAGTAAATGGTATTTACTTAGAAAGGTGGATTTACCTTTAGCCACTCCATCAATTTTAGCAGGTGTAAACCAAACTGTAATGTTAAGTTTAGCAATGGTTGTAGTTGCATCACTAATTGGAGCAAAAGGTTTGGGGCAAGATGTATTAGAAGCTTTACAATATGCTAATGTTGGTCAGGGTATTCTCGCAGGTGTTGCGATATTATTTGTTGCATTAATTTTAGATAGGGTTGTTCAAGGTAAAAAAAGAGTTTAATAAAAACTAATGGAATATTTGTTATTAGGTTTTATTACTGGTCTAAGTCTTATTTTAGCTATTGGGGCTCAAAACATATTTGTAATAGAGCAGGGTTTAAAAAAACAATATGTTTTTTTAGTTTGTTTAATTTGTTCAATATCAGATTTTATATTAATTTTTCTAGGAATTTTTCTTTTTCAGTATTTTGGTAATTTTTTTAACACAACAATAGAACTAATTTTAAATATTTTTTTATTTTTATTTTTAATTCACTTTATTTATGGAAAGATATCTATTCAAAATAAAAAGATAAGTTTTAATGAAGATATTACAGATATCTCAGTAACATCCATAATTACAAAAACTCTTGCTTTTACTTATCTTAATCCCCATGTTTATTCAGATACAGTTTTCTTCTTAGGAAACTTTTCAAAAAACTTTTTGGTAATTAATAAATATTATTTCGGTATTGGAGCTTCCATGTCTTCTTTACTTTTCTTCTTTGTGATTGGATATCTATCAAAATTATTATCAAAATATCTACAGAGTGATTTAATTTGGAAAAGAATTAACTTATTTATTATAACATTTATGAGCATTATTGCTCTATATGTTCTTATAGAAATTATTAAATTTTTTTAAATTAAACTGTGCAACTCATATCCTGACCACAACACAATGGAGATTTTATTTTTCCATGATCGTTGGGACATTTTGATATTTGCACTTCATTGCCATCATCTAATTTAAGCATGTCATTTACCAATGGTTCGTTACACTTCCCACAAGTAGCATTGACTGACATTTCACATTTTGGACATTCATAAGTAGCCATAATAACTCCTTTATTTGAATTGTTTGAATTCATAATATATTACATTATTTCATTATGAAAAAAGTTTATATTGATGACGTTGGTAGTGGTTTTCCACTAGTTTTGGTACATGGTTACCTTGGATCAGCAGAAATGTGGTGCAATCAAAGAGATTATTTTTTAAAATCTTGTAGGGTTATATCACCAGCATTACCTGGTTTTGGAGAAAGTAGTAGCGCTCAATCTCTAGACTCAATAAATAAAATGGCTCAATTTGTTATTGATATTCTTGACGAAAGAAAAATACAGAAGTTTAATTTATTAGGTCACTCCATGGGTGGAATGATAGTTCAAGAAATAACTAAAATTATAGGAGATAGAGTTAATAAACTAATTTGCTTTGCAACAGGATCAATAGGAGAGATACCTGGAAGGTTTGAAACTATAGATGAAACGAGAAATAAATTAGAAAAAGATGGTATTGATATTTCATTTTCAAGAGTACCAAAAAAGTGGTTTGTAAAAGGTGATCAAGATAAAAATTATTATTTGTGCAAAAATGCAGTTAAAGGTGTTTCTTTGGAAGCAGCTGATAATGCTCTAATAGCCATGAAAAATTGGTCAGGATTTGATAGTTTAAAGACTATTGAAAATGAAACATTAATAATCTGGGGCGATAAAGATACTTCATATAATTTTGATCAAGTCGATACTCTTAATAAGAATATTAAGGATAGTAGGTTAGAAATTTTTGAAAATTGTAGTCATAATGTTCACCTAGAAAAGCCAAATGAATTTAATATTCTGGTTGAAAAATTTATAAATCAGTAAAAAATTTTTTTTTTACTAAGCTTCTTAATTATCTTATATGCACCTTTAAATTTTTGATGTTTATGTAATTTTCCAGGAAATGCGACGCATCTAATTTTTGCTTCCAAAGCTGATTTCATACTTTCCTCTGTATCTTCTATTGCTAAGCATTCTTTGGATCTTATATTGAGCTTTTTAAGAGCAATCTTATATATATCAGGATAAGGTTTTTTTCTTAATACAAGTTTATCATTACCAATAAAATTAAAATCTTTTTTACTAATAGTATTTTTCAAAGTAAAAAAAATTGAATTTATATTATTTGTTGTAGTAGATGTTGCAAAACCTAATTTAATATTATTTTTTTTACAAAAATTTATAATATTTAAAACCCCATCTCTTGGCTTTATTTCATTTTTTTTTAAGTAATCATTAAAAAATTTAGTTTTTAAGTCTCTAAGTTTTTTGGTGTTAATCTTGACATTTTTTTTATTTGCATAACTAGATAATCTATTTTCACCACCTGACTTTTCTAATAATTTTTTATATTCTGTTGAACTCCAGTACCAATCTAATCCGAATTCTTTAAATGCTTTATTGAATGATTTTCTTTGAATATTTGAAGTTTCTACTATTGTGCCAATAGCTCCAAATATTACTGCTTTATACTTTATCAACCTTTCACAGCTCCAGCAGTCAGACCACTTATTACTTGTTTTTGAAAAAACATTACTAATAAGAATAAAGGTGCAGTAGCAGAAACTACTGCAGATACTGCCCACATCAAATTACCCTCGTGTTGATTGGTTCCAAGATAACTCTGAATTTTAGGAACCATTGTATGATTTTCTTGATTAAGTAATAAAGCTGTTACAGTAAAATCATTGTACGCTAGCATTAAACTAAATAATCCAGCTGTTATAACTCCTGGCCACATCACAGGCATAATTATATGTCTGAATGTTTGAAAGTATGTGCATCCATCTATTAGTGCACTTTCGTCAAGTTCTTTTGGAACAGTTTTAAAAAAAGAGTAAAGAAGCCAAAGTGTAAATGGTTGATTAATTGCTATTAAGACTACAATTGTTGTGGGTAGAATTCCCCAAATTTGTAATTGAAAAAAAGGAAATAAGTATCCAGAAACTAAAGTTATATGGGGCATAGCTCTAAATACTAATGCAATAATTAAAATCCAAAATGCATAATTTTTTGTAGATCTTGATAAAGCGTAAGCTCCTAAGGTTCCAAGAAACAAAGAAACAGAAACTACACTTACAGTTACTATTATCGTGTTTCTTGATGCTTTCCAAAACTCACCTTCAAACCATGCACCACTATAAGCTTCAGTTGTAAAACTTTTACCAGTTTCCAACAATGTGTTGAAGGCTGTTATTGCATACCACCAATCAGCTCTTGAAAAAAAGTCTGCTCTTACTTTAAAAGAACCCCAAAAAGTCCAAATAAATGGAAAACATGCAAGCAATAACCAAACAACTATAAACATGGTATTGAAGGTTTTTAAACTATTTGATTTTTTATCTAATCCGTAATCCATTATTATCTATTTGTTCTAAATTCTCTCCAAGTTCTTATTAAAACTGGTGTTAGTATTATTGCTATTCCAATTATTGTCATTATTGAAGTTGCGGCTGCTGAGCCAAATAAAATAACCTCTTCATTAACCAAATTATCATATATCAACCAAGACAATGATTGAGCACTACCTTGTGCGCTAAAACCAATGATAGGTTCAAATACTCTAAAGTTATCCATTAAAGAAATTAAAGCAACAAATGTTACAACAGGATAAATGTGAGGCAAAACAATATGCTTAACTCTCTGAAATCTTGAAGCACCATCAATAATAGATGCTTCTAACGGTTCCTGAGGCACTGTTTGTAAAGCTGCATAGAATACTACAAAGGCAAAAGGGGAGTGATGCCAAATACCATAAATAATAATTGTGATCCAAGTCAGCGTTTTAGAAGATTTAACTGATAGATAAGGATCATTCATCAATAATTGTAAGTTTGCTCCAATAATTCCTTCAGCATCTACCATCCAAAATAAAACTAAAGAACCAACTAATGGAGTTACGATCATTGGTAAAATTGTACCAAAGATTAAAGCACCTCTTATTTTCCTGGAAATTGAATTTAAACTAAGGGCTATAACAAATCCTAATAATAGAACACACGGTGTAACAATAATACAATAAGTTAAAGTAAAAATTAATGCTTTATAAAAAGGTAGATTACCTACTTTAGTTAAAAATTCTCCAGTTGAATTGCTCTCATTCCAAAAATTAGATAGTTGATCAGTTGCTAAATGATTTCTGTCTACATAAGTTCCAAAACCGTTAAATTTTCCAAGTGGCTTTTCTTCCCTAATTTTAGAAGATGCTTCTTGATCAATTTGTACCGAAACTTTGCAGCCAAATGGATCACATTTTTTAACTTCTTTTAAAATCTGATCGTGTTGAGCATAAAAAGACTGAACACCTGTTGATATAATAGGCAAGCCAATGAATAAAATCATTGCTAAACCAGTTGGTAAAAAAAACCAAAAAAAACTTTTATTAGGCATGAATTTTAGTTAAGTGGGGAATAAATCCCCACTTAAAGATACTTAGATATTATAGGAAACCTTGTTCTTTTGCTTTAGTATTATAAGCAGCTTCAACATCTTTTAATGCTTGTTCAGCTGTCTCATTTCCTTGCAAAAATTCAACGATTTCATTACCCAAGGCACCGTGCATTAGTCCCATTTGAGGTAACATTGGATAAGGTTTTGCACCCATTTTAACTGCTTCAATTACACCAACAGATTTTGGTCCTGGAACAAATCCTTCAACTAACCAAACAGCTTGGTCTGAAGCTTTTGCTACCATTTCTTTTGAAGAAGCAGCATGAGCCATTGCTCTAAAAGAAGCTTCTGCATCTGCATCTGGTCTATTTTTAGCAAGTGTAAATCCATCCCACCAAAGGGTTGCAGCAGGAATGTTTCCACCACCAACAGTTGCTGGTGCAACTAGTTTTGTAGCTGCAGTAATTTTAGCATCACCTTCATCATCTAAAAGAGTTCCAGATCTTGAAGCCCATAAAGTCATAATTGCAACATTTCCAGCTTCCCATTCAACTTTAATTGCTTCACTATCATGTGTTAAATAATCAGGATTACTTAAATCAGCTAATTTTTTTAACATATTAAGAGTTGCTACACCTTTAGCATTATTGATACTTGGTTTTGCTGACCCTGCTTCAAAAAATTCGCCACCATGACCAATGTACATGTTTACAAATTCTTCAGCTAAGTTCCAGCCAGCTTTATAAGCTGCAGCGTAAGGATATTTCATTTTTCCTGCTGCTCTTATTTTTTCAGATGCTGCAACAACTTCTTCATAAGTTTTAGGAATTGCAATACCATTAGCTTTTAAAACATCTGTTCTTACATATAAATGTTGAGTATTAGCCATAAATGCTACAGCCATAACTTTTCCATCTATTGTAATTAATTGAGAATCTTGAATGCCTTTTCCATATTTTTTAACTAGATCATTCATAGGTCTAATCAAATCACCATTCATTAATGGAACAATTGAACTGTTCGCTGCTACTCTAACAGAAAATTCTGAAGGGTTAGCTGTTAATGCTGGTACAGCAATTTTATTATGCTCTGCTGAATGTGTTACTTTAAAGTCTGCACTTCCTTTACATTCTTTAGCAGTATCAACAAGAGTTCTTAATGCTGGAAAATCATTAGCTAAAATATTGATTGATCCAGATTTAATATTACAGTCTGCATTAGCGTATGTACCAAATACTAAAAATGATAATGCGATTAATATTTTTTTCATAGTTATTACCTTTCTTTTAATTAAGAGACTAAACTCTATCAAATACTCAAAAGTATTTACCAGGACATTTTGTCGTTTTTTTAAATATTTTTAAAGAAAAAAATTAAATAGCTTTTGATGCTAATTCAGTACCAATTACAAGTGACTCTAATTTTTTATAAACTATATTTTCGTCAACATTTCCAAATCCAGCAAAAGTACTAAATCCACAATCAGTACCTGCCATTAATTGATCTTTGTTAACTACTTTTGAAAACTGAATAAGTCTATTTTTTACAACCTCTGGGTGTTCTATAAAATTAGTAGTAGAGTCAATCACACCTGGAGCTATAAGCTTATCTTGAGGTAGTTTAATGCCCTCAAATGCTTGCCATTCATGAGAATGTCTTGGGTTTGATGACTCTAGCAAATATGTTCCAACATTTGCTTTTAAAATTAAAGGTAAAATTTTATCTAAAGAAATATCATGTGAATGAGGTCCTTCATAATTGCCCCAGCAGATATGCATTCTAATTTTAGATTGTGGAATATTTTCTAAAGACTGATTAAGAAATTCAATTTGCTTTTCTGCTCTTTTTAAAAATTCATCTTCTGACAAATCTTTAAATGTCATGTGTCTTGCTAAAGCAAGATCAGGACAATCTAGTTGCAAATATATTTCATTAGAAACAATTTCCTCATACTCCTGTTTCATAAGCTTTGATAAAGAATCTAAATATTCGTCATCATTTTTATAAAATTTATTTGGTAAGAAAGCAGAAATTACCCCAGGAGAAGCTGCATTCATAAATGCTTGATTGTGATTATTTTCTTTAAGTGCTTCTTTAAAGTTATTTATATCTTTTGTTAAAGATAAAGTGTCTTTAATCTTTAATTCATGTGTACAGCAAGGTCTTGTATAAGTTGGTGTTCCACCTGCTCTTGCAATTCGTTCTTTAAATGTTGGAAAATCATCAAGATCTCTAGGAGCTTTTCTTTCACTTTCTCCCGAAAAACCATCTATTCTATCTTTTACATAAGTTGCATAACTAATCTTAGACATTTCCCCATCACTTATAAAATCAACACCTATATCAATTTGTTTTTTTACAATTTTTTTTACATCTTTTTTAACTACTGCATCAAAATTATCTAAATCTATTTTCTCTTTTTTATCTTTTTTAAAAAGAAGATCAGAGAGTTCATTTGATCTTGGTAAGCTTCCAACATGTGTTGTTTTAATTTTAGTCATTTAATTATTATTCATTAGAATTTGTTTCCAGATTGCAACTTCATCAAACAATACCCATTCTCTTATCACTCCATCTTGATTTAACTCTACATGATTTATTCCCATAATAAATAATTTAGAATTTGTTTTTTTACCATAGTCTTCACTATCATTTGAGTGCACACCTTCTAAAAACCATCTAATTGATGCCCTCGGGTTTTTGTTAGACTCATCTAAATATCCAACATGTTCAATAGTGAATTTAATATCAGTAAAAATATTTTTTAAAGAGTTCCAAAATTTAGAAATATCTTCTCTTCCATGACCCAATTTGTTTCCTGGCCAGTAAATATTTGAAGCTCTATTATAATCTTTAAAATCATATCCTCCTTCAAAAACTTTACTTAATATTTTTGAATAATTTTCGCCTGGAGAACTTTTTTCTACATTAATAGGGTAATAATCTGACGGCTTGATATCATTTTTATCAAAAAGTTTTTTAGCTTTTTCTAATCCACCTTCTTTATCAATCATAATTTGAGCAAATTCTTTTGGTGTATAACCAATTTGTCTTACCATTGCTCCTTGATCTCTTACAATCCATTCATCGTACACTTGATTATCTTTGCAAGCGCAATCTGCTATTACCCTATAATAGATATCTTTGCCTGTAGGTTTACCGTAAAATCCATCTCCTAAATGTGTTCCTTTGCTTAAAATTCTATGTGAAGAATGATAACCTTTATCATCATTACCGTTCCAAATAACATCTTCACCTAATAACTGTCTGTTTGGAAACTCTTTTAGGGTATTATAAGTTGCCTCTATAACAGGTTTGTTACCATAAGTTATTCCAAAAGGAGACCTAACTGGGATATTGTCAGTATAAAATTCACCAATTGAATCTACATCTTTTCCCTCCCAAATCTGTTTAGTAATTTTTAGAATATAGTCTGGAAAATTTTTATATTTTTTATCAAAGCCCTTCATTAAGTTTTACTAACACAGTTTAAAAAACATTCTTCATTATTATCAATAGAAATACTAACTTTAGTATTTAACGGAAGAGAAAATGTATCTTTTGAATTAATATTAAATTCATCTTTTTCAATTTTAACTTTCCAAGTTCCTTTTTGTGAAAATAAAATAGTTGGTTTATCAAAGATTAAATCTTCAATTAGACCTTTTTTAGCTTTTAAAATACTTAAATTAAAACCAGTATTATGATTAATTAAATGATCATATTTATTGTCAGAAAAATTACTTCCAATAATCTGAATTAATTTAATTCCATTTTTTAAATCAATCTCATGATTAATCTGATTTTTAAATCTACAAATAAACTTTTCAATTTCATTTATTTCATAATTATCAAACTTTTGAAGCATTTCATTTGTAATTGGCTCTAATAGTTTTCTATTTGGAGGTATTTTACTTTCTTTTAGATCAACTAATGAGTTATCATCCAATAAAGCTAGCCCAGTTTCTTTTGCTTTAATCAAAACATTTGGAACCCATGTTATTATTCCAGGATCATCATTACCCAACACAACAAAAATTAAACCTTCTTCATCACCAGCATTTTCAAAACCTCTAAACATATTTGTTGGCATTGAAATAATATCACCTTTACTTAAAATTATTTCATTTCTACCATCTGCACCCCAATAAAATCTCCAGTTACCAGAATAAATTAAAAAAACTTCAGCAGTTGTGTGACTGTGAAGTCCAGAGCCATTTTTTGGATTGGCACTAACAGCACCAAGGTTATAACCATGAGGTTTAGAAATCTTAACTGATTGTTGACTATCTTCTGCGACACCTGGACCTACAATTGAATAATTTTTTCTTTCTTTGTGACCTTCAATTCTTCCCTCTACAAAAGGTAAGGTGCTAGGTGTAAGCTCATTAAATCTTGCAATTCTTTCAGTCATAATATTTATTGTCTTTTTATTAAATATAACTGTTTTATATATGAAAATTGAAAATTTTGACACAGGACTTAAAGGGCAAGAAGACGTAGAAAATATTATTATTACTCCTGAAGAAAATTATAAAAACAAACAAAAAGTAAAAAATTATTTAACAGATATAGTTCATTCTGGAAAATCTAAGCTAGATGATAATTTGAATAAATATTTTGCTAAAGATATAAAGGTTAATTGTTTTCACCCTATTAATGAGTTTAGTGGTCTTGATAAATATAAAGATGATTATTGGTTACCATTATTTGAGTCTTTCCCTGATTTAGAGAGAAGAACACAACTAATAATCGGTGGAACGTTTAGAGATAAAATACAAGTTGCTTCAATTTCTACGCTTTCTGGAGTTTTTAAAAAAGATTGGCTTGGTATTAGACCTAATAACAAGATGGTTAATTTAAGATGTTGTGAAATACACGAACTTAAAAATGACAAAATAGTTGAAAGTCATATTTTAATAGATGTTATCGACTTAATATTTCAAACAGGAGTTTTTCCTATTCATAAGTCAAGAGGTGCTGAAGGTAATTGGCTAAACCCAATTAATACTGATGGTGTAAATTTCTTTGAAAAAGATATCAACATTTCTAAATTAAATTTAGAACAAGCTTTGATCATGCAAAGAAGTCTAAATATTAAACCTGAACTAGATACAAATTCAGATGAAGATTTAAAATTAAATCTAATTGATCATCCTCAAGCAGAATTTTGGCATGATAAAATGATTTGGTATGGACCAAGTGGAATAGGGACAGCAAGATCGTTAGAAGGTTTTGTGGATTATCATCAACTTCCTTTTAGAAAAACCTTCAAAGAAAGAAATTACTGGAAACTAGGTCATTATTCTGAATTAGGAGATGGAAAGTTTTCTTTAACCGCAGGATGGCACAGCATTCAAGCAACATATGGTTCAAATGATTGGTTAGGATATCCTCCAAACAATAAAAATGTTACAATGAGAGTAATGGATTTTTATCATCATGATGAAGGCAAAATAAGAGAGAATTGGGTTCCGATTGACATAGCTCATATTTTAAATCAAATTGGTGTTGATATTTTTGAACTAATAAAAGAATAACAATGTCTAATATAAAATTTACTAATATTCATAAATCTTTTGGATCAAATAAAATTATAAATAATTTTAATCTTGAAGGGAAAGAAGATGAATTTTTAGTATTAGTTGGACCTTCAGGTTGTGGAAAATCTACTTTATTAAGAATGATTGCAGGATTAGAACAAATTGATGAGGGTGAAATATTTATTAATGACCAATTAGTTAATGAGCTGCATCCATCAAAAAGACAAACTGCAATGGTTTTTCAATCTTATGCTTTGTACCCACATATGAATGTTTATGAAAATATGTCTTTTGGTCTAAAAATTGAAAAAAGATCTAAAGAAGAAATTGAGCAAAAAGTTATGCAAGCTGCTAAAATTTTAAAAATTGAAGAATTATTAGAAAGAAAACCCAAACAGCTTTCAGGAGGCCAAAGACAAAGAGTTGCTATTGGAAGAGCTATTACAAGAAATCCAAAAATTTTCTTATTTGACGAACCATTATCAAATCTTGATGCTGCATTAAGAGCTGAAATGAGGGTTGAGATCTCAAAACTTCACAATCAAATAAAAACAAATATGATTTATGTAACACACGATCAAGTTGAAGCTATGACTTTAGCTGACAGGATAGTTATTTTAAATCATGGAAATATTGAACAAGTTGGAACACCAGATGAAATATATAGCAATCCTTCAAACATTTTTGTTGCCCAATTTATTGGAACTCCAAAAATGAATATTTTAAAAATTACAAGTGATAATATTATTTCAAATAACGAAATTAAATTTTTAGGAAATTCAATTAAAATTGATGGAATAAATTTTTCTAAAAAAGACTATTATTTAGGTTTAAGACCTGAACATTTGGGTGTTTCAGAAAATAGTGAATACAAGTTTAACCCAAAAGTAGATTTAATTGAAAATTTAGGTAATGAAAAAATAGCCTATATCAAAATGGATCAATACGAAATCAGCGCAAAAATTCCAAGCCATCACACTATTGAAAATAGTATTGGCTTTAATTCAAAAGATATTTTTGTATTTGATGAAAATGGAAATAGAGTTAAATCTTAGTTAGAAAAACCATATTTTCTTAATCTTACATCACCAGTTCTTGCGTGAGCTTCCATTCCTTCGTATCTTGAAATTCTTGCACAAGCAGCTCCAACTGTTTTTGTTGCTTCTTTGGACATTCTTTGAAAACTCAAAGTTTTGATAAATTTTCCAACAAATAAACCACCAGTATATCTTCCTGCACCTTTTGTAGGTAAAATATGATTTGTACCAGAACATTTATCCCCGTAAGCAACTGTAGTCTCTTCTCCAATAAATAATGACCCATAATTTTTTAATCTTTTATGAAACCACTCTAAATTTTGTGTTTGTACTTCTAAGTGTTCAGGAGCATATTCATCACTAATAGTCGCCATTTCTTCATCAGTATCACAAAGAATTACTTCTCCATAATCTCTCCATGCAGCACCTGCATTTTCTCTCGGTAAGTCTGGAAGTTCAGCAATTAATTCTGGAACTCTTTTTATTACATAATCAGCAATCCTTTTACTTGTTGTGTATAGCCAAGCAGGAGAGTTATAGCCGTGTTCTGCTTGACCAACTAAGTCAACTGCTACTAACTCTTCATCAGCTTTGTCATCAGCAATTACAGCTATTTCAGTTGGACCTGCAAACAAATCAATACCAACTTTTCCAAACAACATTCTTTTTGCTTCAGCAACAAACTGGTTACCTGGACCAACCAATATATCAGCTGGAGCATTACCAAATAAGCCATTAGTCATTGCCGCTATACCTTGAACACCACCTAAGTTTAAAATTGAATCTGCACCACAAAGGTCTGCTGTATAAACAATTGATGGATGAACACCTACACCTGGCTTTGGAGAACTTGCTACAATAATATTTTTTACACCTGCAACTTTTGCAGTTGTTACACTCATTACAGCTGAAGCTATATGAGCATATCTACCAGCTGGCACATAGCAACCTGCTGTATTAACAGGAATTAGTTTTTGTCCTGCAAACAACCCGTCAGATAATTCAACTTCAAAATCCTGACCATAATTTTTTAATTGTGCTTCAGCAAATTTTCTAACTCTTTCGTGAGAAAATTGAATATCATCTTTTGTTTTTTGATCTAAACTTTTTTTAATTTCTTCAATTTTTTCTTTTGAAACGACTACATCACCTTCATACTTATCTAATTTTTTTGAATATTCTTTACAACCTTCTTCTTTAGATTGTTCAATATCTTTAAGAATATTTTCAACTATTTCTCTAGTTTTTGTATCATCTGTTGAAGAAGTTTTTGGTGATTTTTTTAAATATTGTATAGCCATTGTTTAGTTCCTTTATTATAAGAAGTTCTTAGTAATGTATAAAGCAATCTAATTCAATGATTTAAAAATAAAATCTATAACCAATATTGACGCTAACGACACACAAGATAATAACTAGGAAATATAGACTTATATAATCAAATGGTCTCATTTTAATACCTTGAATTAATCTAGAGCAACTACAGCAGCAGCAATAGATGCTAGTCTTGCCTGAGCTTCATCAGATCTGCTTGTTATTACAACTGGAACTTTTCCACCAACTACAACTCCAGCTGCGCATGCGCCCATAAAATATATCATCATTTTAACCAAACCATTTCCAGTCTCAACACTTGGAACTAATAATACATCAGCTTCACCAGCTACTATATTTTTAATTCCTTTTATTGCTGCTGATTTTTTTGAAATACTATTATCAAAAGCAAGAGGGCCAAATACATCGGCTTCTAAGTTTTCTTCTTTTGCTATTTTGGTTATTTCTGCTGCATCTAAAGAGCTTGGGACACTATCTAAAACTTCCTCTGTAGCTGATAAAACAGCAATTTTTGGTCTAGTTATTCCTATTCTATTAGAAAAATTAATTACATTTTTAAGAATATGCATTTTTGTTTTTACATTAGGTAAAACATTTAAAGCTCCATCTGTAATGATTAAAGGCTTATCATCCTTTTCTACAGTCATATGCCAAATATGGCTTAATCGAGTTTTGCCTAATAAATTATACTCACGCTTTAAAACTTCTTTCATTAGTACATCGGTATGAATATGACCTTTAACAATTATCTTTACTTTATCTTTGCTAGCAAGTTTTGCTGCAATTTTTGCAGTATTATTTTCTACAGGTTCATTAATAATTTCATACTGAGAAATATCCCATTTCAAATCTTCTGCACATTTTAGAATTTCTTTTTGGTCTCCGATAAAAATAGGTTCAATTAAATTTTCATTTACTGCATCCTGAACTGAAAGCATGGGCAATGGTTTGCCAGCATTTACAACTGCAACTTTTACACCTTTTTTCTTGTGAGCTTCATCAAGTAGATTATTAGGACAGACAATTTCTTTATTTGAAAGCATAAACAATGATTATAATTAAATTTAAAAATGTATATAGTAGAATTTATTATTTTAGATACTAAATTTTATTAAATGATTAAAGAATTTAACGTTAATTTTACTGAAAAAGAAATATCTTTGGTTTATCAAAAAGTAAAAGACTATCCATGGGACTCTATAGTCGATTTAGAAAATTGGGTTCATGGAACAAATAAAAGTTATTTAAAAGAATTATGTGATTATTGGATTAAAGATTTTGATTGGAGTAAACACCAGTTAGAGCTTAATAAATTTTCAAACTTTACTACCAGTGTGGATGGACAGGAAATTCATTTTATTAAAGAAGAAGGAAGTAATCCAAATTCTACTCCATTGCTTCTAATGCATGGGTGGCCAGGATCAGTTGTTGAATTTTTAGATATAATAGAAAAACTTGCACACCCTGAAAAATTTGGAGGGAATAAAAAAGACTCTTTTGATGTAATAGTTCCTTCACTACCTGGGTTTGGTTTTTCTAGCAAACCATTAAAACCTATTGGTCCAAGAAAGATGGCTGAAATATTTAACAAACTCATGACTCAAAATCTTGAATATAAAAATTATATTACACAAGGTGGCGATTGGGGTGCAACCATTGCAAATTGGCTTGGTTATGATCACTCTAATTTTTGTAAAGCAATCCACATAAATTGTCTTACAATGCGACACCCAGATGGGCCTCAATCTGATGAAGAAAAAAAATGGCAAGTTAGATTTGATAAAGACCAAATTATGCAAGATGGATATAGAACACAACAAGCAACTAAGCCTCAGACATTAAGTTACGGAATGATGGATAGTCCTGTAGGGATTGCTGCTTGGATATTAGAAAAAATGCATGCTTGGTCTGACTTAAATAATAACAAAATTGAAAGTGTTTATTCAAAAGATAAATTGCTAGCAAATATTATGGTTTATGTTTTAACCAAAACCTTCAATACAGCTACTTGGATTTACTATGGAAGAAGAGAAGAGGGTGGAAGATTATTTCCAAGTAATTTTAAAAAGATAAAGATTCCAACTGCAGCAGCAATATTTCCTGCTGAAATGTCTGAGTGGCCACCAAGATCTTACGTAGAGAGAATTTTTAACATCAAACAATGGACTGAAATGCCAGCTGGAGGCCATTTTGCTGCATTGGAAAAGCCAGATTTACTTGTGAATGATGTTCGAAAGTTTTTAAGAAGTTTAAGATTTAACCCTTACGATGAAAGTGGCGGCCAATCTAATCACTAAGAATTTTAATATCTTTTTCATTGATACTTAAAAATACTTCTTCTCCTACTTTAAATACGTCGTTTGTATCTCCTGAAACAACATATAAATTTCCTATTTTTGAGTTTAAAATATATTGATAGCTACTACCAACAAAAGAGGCATTTTTAATTGTTGCATGAATACAATTATTGTCATTGTTTCTTTTAATTTTAATTTTTTCTGGCCTTAAAGCTAAAGTAACTTTACCATTTAAATCTTGATTACTTTTAATCTTTACACTCATTTCAGCTAATTTGAGTTCGTAGGTATCTGATTGTTTGTTAATTATTTCAGCAGAGACATCATTTGCATCACCAATAAAATTAGCAACAAATTTATTTTTTGGAAAATTATAAAGATCTTTAGGACTTCCTTGTTGAGCAATTACTGCTTTATTCATAACGATAACTTTATCTGATATTGCTAAAGCTTCTTCCTGGTCATGTGTTACATAAATTGTTGTTACTCCAAGTTTTTGTTGAATTTCTCTTATATCTTCACGAACTTGTCTTCTAAGTTTTGCATCCAAATTTGAAAGAGGTTCATCAAATAATAATACTTTTGGTTTTAGTACAATTGCTCTTGCGACAGCTACTCTTTGTTGCTGACCTCCAGATAATTCTGATGGCATTCTGTTTTCATATCCATCTAAGTTTACTAATTTTAAAGTTTCTAATGCTTTTTCTGTATATTCCTCTTTATTTACATTGATCATTTTTAATCCATAAGAAACATTTTCAATAACACTCATATGTGGGAATAAAGCATAAGACTGGAATACCATCGAAACATCCCTGTCAGTTGCTGGCAATATAGTAACGTCTTCATTATCAACTAAAATTTTTCCACTTGTGGCTCTTTCAAGCCCTGCAATTATTCTTAATGAAGTTGTTTTTCCACACCCAGATGGACCAAGTAAAGTAGTTAAAGTTCCAGCTTCAAAAATACAACTAACATTATCAACAGCCACAGTTTCATTAAATTTTTTTGTTATATTTTCAAATTTTACTTCAGCTTTTTTCATTATCCTAAGTTTCCTTGTAATATGCCTGCAGATTGATCTCTTCTTCCTAATTTACGTTTGCCTATTATTAATTGCATAAGCAATATTGTAAACAACATAACAACTATTAGTGCAGACGAATATACTATTGCTAGACCAAAGTCGTTATTTTCTAATCTTCCTAAAATGTATGAAACAGCCAAGTCATAATTTGCACTTACAAGGAAGATAACAGCACTAATTGCTGTCATTGCTCTTACAAAACTAAATACTAGAGATGCAGTGATTGCAGGTTTAAGTAATGGAAGAATTATGTTTCTAAATGTTTGGGAGCTGGATGCATTTAAAGTTGATGATGCTTCATCTAAATGAGGATCAAGCTGGTTCATTGCAGCCATTCCAGCCCTTACCCCAACAGGCATATTCCTAAAAACAAAAGCAATTACTAAAATTATTCCTGTTCCTGTCAACTCAAGAGGAGGAACATTAAAAGCAAAAACATAACTTACCCCGATAACACTCCCAGGGATTGCGAAGCTTAACATGGTACCAAATTCAAAAGCATTTTTACCCTTAAATTTATGTCTTGTAAGAAGATAGGCTGTTAAAATACCGATTG
Source organism: Candidatus Pelagibacter sp. (assembly GCA_028097645.1). The sequence continues at coordinate 47,754 of JAOHEU010000001.1, forward strand.
CAGCTGTTGGTAATGCAGAAATTATTGCTATCGCAAATGTTGTGTTAAATGAATTCCACGCTGTACCAGTCCACAATAATCCTCTTTCTTTAACCCAATCAATGCTAAAAGCTTCAATATAATGTTTAAAGGTGAAACTATGATCTACACCCCACATTTCAACAAAACCACCAAACATAATCATCAAATAAATAACAAATGTTAGGAATGCCCATGGAAGTACAGTTGAATAAATTATCCATTTAGTTTTCTTTGGAAGCTCAGGATGCATACCACTATCGCCTTTACCAGAAATTGAAATATAGGATTTTTTACCCAACCACTGGTTTTGTAAATAAAATACTACGAGTACAACTGATAACAAAATCATTGCAAGTATCGCTGCTTTTGTTTCATCATATTGTGCACCAACAATTGCAAAAAATATTTCTGTAGATAAGACATCATATTCTGCTCCTAGTACTAATGGATTACCAAAGTCTGCCAAGCTTTCAATAAAGCCAATTAAAAATGCATTTGCTATACCTGGTCTCATTAATGGCAAAGTAACAGTTTTAAAAACTTGCCACTTAGAAGCTCTCAATGTTTGTGATGCCTCTTCCATTGATGGGCTAACACTTTCAACAACTCCGATTAAAATTAAAAATGCAATAGGGGTAAAAGCTAGAGTTTGGGCAAACCATATTCCTGGTAAACCATAAATCCATCTGGAAGGTTCAATATCAAAACCCCATTCTAAAAAAGTACTTACTGCACCTGATCTTCCAAATAAAATTATTATTGCCAGACCAATTACAAAAGGGGGAGTGATTATTGGTAATACAGATAGTATTCTTATTGTTTTTTTAAACTTAAAACTAGTTCTTGCGATTAAAAGTGCAAAAGCTAATCCTAAAATTGTTGATGAAAATGCTGTAAGAGTTCCCATTGTAATTGTATTCCAAAAAACACCACAAGCATAATCGCTATAGAGACAATCCAGTCCCCAAATACCTTTATTTAATATTTTGTCTGAAAAATTACTTATTTCATAGCCACCTTCAGTCCCTTTAAAAGCAACTGTAAACATTCTAAAAATTGGGAAGAATACAAAAGTTGAAACTAAGATGATGATGCTTCCAATAGTACCAACGATAAAATTATCACCATTTAGCCATCCTCTTGAAGATAAACCATGAGTAATATAAAAAATAAATGTACAACAGGTTAAAACTGCACCAGAACCTACTCCAAACTGATTTTCTACATCACCAAATATTGATTGAAAAATTTCAAAATTCCATCCTCTAATACCAATTGAAAATCCTTGAAGAAAAAAATAAAAAAAACCAATTAATCCTGAATATAAAAAAATCTTTGAATAAAGAGGGTTATTTTGACTTAATTTAAGTGTTGCTAAAGGAAAGAATAGGGGAGCGGCTAAAGGTAATAGCCAATATTTTTGGTTTATAAAAACCTGAGGTAATACTGAACCATAATCTTCTAAAGAATATTCTTTAATCCAGTTAATAGAGAAAAACCCGTCACCTGTTACATACCAAGGAAAGATTAGGAAACCCAATCCTCCTATGAGCATCCAACAGATAACGAGTCCTCTCATTAATTCCTAATGTTATCTAGGAATTACAGATACGTCGTTGTCCCATTTAGATAACAGGCCTGCTCTAGTACTTTTATCTCCATAAACTTTAAAGTTATAATCAATTAAGTTTATAGTTGATAAATCTGGAGCATCAGGATCAGCTTGTGCTTTAGTATTAGATGGCACTTGCAAAGATTTTCCTGAAGTGAAGACCATAGTTTGAATTGGAGGACTTAAAGCCCAGTCATAAAACTTTTTAGCTTCCTTCATATTTCTTGCACCAGCAATAATACTCATAGATCCAACCTCATAACCAGTTCCTTCTTCAGGAGATACAGTTACAACAGGTAAACCTTTTTTAGTTTGTTTCACACCATCATGTTGGAAACAAATACCAATTAAGTTTTCACCTCTACCAGTTGCTTTAATTGGAGCAGAACCAGATTTGGTATATGTATTCACATTCAAATGAAGTGCTTTCATATAATCCCAACCTTTATCTTCACCAAAAATCTGGATAATTGTTGCTAAAGTTGTGTAAGCAGTTCCAGATGAATTTGGGTTAGCTATTTGGATTTCACCTTTGTAAATAGGCTTAGTTAAATCCATCCATGATTTTGGAGCCGGTAAACCTTTTTTTGCTAAAAGTTCTTTATTGTATCCAAAACCTAATGCACCAACATAAATACCAACAGATTTATAGTTCGCATTTACAGCTTGGTTTTGAGCTGCTGGTAATAAATCATTAAAATGTTTTGATTTATATTCTGTAGTCAAATTTTCTTGAGCAGCTGTAAGGTGTGGGTCACCTGTACCACCAAACCAAACATCTCCTTTTGGATTTGATGACTCTGCTTTAATTTTTGCAAAAGTTTCACCACTACTTGCTCTTGTCATTGCAACTTTAGTGCCTGTTTCTTTTTCATAAGCTTGTTCAAGCATTTCACAAACATCAATTTCAACACTGCAATACAAAGTAAGTTTTGCAGCAGAAGCCTTGTTTGTTAATCCGAACAATGTAAATAAAAGAACCAAAGCAATTGAAGCTAGTTTCATTATATTTTTCATTATTTCCTCTCTAAGGTTAATATTTATTTTAAAAATGTATTATGAATCCTGCTTGGTTGTCACTATTTTTTTAAAAGTTATAAAATTACATACAATTGTAGGTTTAAAAAAAATGGTATTTTCTTAATAATTAATATAAAATTTATTAAGGGTTGAAGGATATGGGAATTGTAACTAAGATTGCACCAATTTGTCTTGCATTAATCATGCTAGGACTTGGGCTTGGTTTATCGATAAAAGATTTTGTAAGAATATTAAGAGTTCCTAAAGATTTTTTTGTTGGATTTTTTTCACAATTAGTAATTTTACCAATTGTTGCTTTAGGGGTAGCATTAATATTAGATCTACCTACTCCAATAGCCATAGGATTGATGATAATTGCAGCAGCACCAGGAGGTGTTACTTCAAATGTATTGACTAAATTTGCTAATGGAGATGTTGCTTTATCAATTTCATTAACTGCAGTTACAAGTTTATTAAGCATTATATCCGTTCCATTTATCGTTATAAATTCAGCTAATTTTTTTGGAGTTTCTGTTACATCAGATATTTCTATGACTGGTATTGCTTTAAAGATGGCATTGGTTGTAACGGTACCAGTTATTATTGGGATGATTATTAGAGGCTTAGCTGAAAATTTTATTTCATCTAAAATTAATATTATTAATAAAATGACTAGTTGGCTGTTTATAATTGTCTTTGCAGCAATTTGGATTGAAGAAAAAGATAATATTTTAAATTATCTTGCACAAGCAGGTTTAGCTGTTTTAATTTTAAATATATCAATGATGATAATAGCATTTTTTATTGCTAAAAAGTTTGTATCTGGTGTGGCTCAACAAAAATGTATTGCATTAGAGTGTGGTTTGCAAAATGGAACTCTAGCCGTGTTTGTTGCAACATTAATTTTTGATGATATTGCTTACGTTGTGCCTACAGCTGCTTATGCACTGATAATGTATATAACTGGTTTTATATTTATTTATATCTTAAGAAAATCTAATTAAGAATTAAGAACTAATAACTTTAATTTGATTAAACAATCTGTAGATAAAATTACTTAAACTTAACATATTTTTATCTTGTAAATTTTTACTCTTTTTAAAAGCGCTACCTTTGGCATCTAAAGAAATTAATTTTTTATCATTTATAATTAAAAATTTTTTATCTATTAACCATTTTAGTTTTCTTACCACTGTAGGTCTTGGAATTCCTGTTATATCTGAAATAGACATTGCGTTAACACCTTTAGTATCTGATCCCATAATTTCTTCTCTATATGATTTGATACTTAATTTAGAAGGTTTAAAGTTTTTATTTTCAGTTGCGTTTAATACTACTAGTATAGCAACAGTTAAAGTTTCTAAATCTTTCACTTCTTCCCTCCATCTATTTAAATAAACGAAGATAAATTTATTTAATTGATATAAACAAAAAGAAAAATTTTCTTTGATTGAATTAATGATTTCATCTAATTGAAAAACACTATCTGTTATTTTTTCTTCTTTTAGTAGTTTGTTAAACTCATTTAATAAAATGGAAAGATCCTTAAGTGTGTCAGTTGCTTTAGCATTAACAAATGTTGATTTATCAACGAATATCTTCTTGCCAATTTTTTTGATTGATCCTTTTTTTTCCAGATCTAAAACTTTTCTTCTAACACTTTCTTTGGGTATCTTTAGATCATGAGAGATATCTGAAATATTAATTTTCTCAATTTCAAGAGTTCTTTCTTTATAAAAAGACTCATAATCAATTATGAGAGCATTTTTTCTGTAAAATATTAGATTTTTATGGATTAGATAAATAATGATTAAAAATTTATCAACATCATTGTAACGTTTATAAGCCCTAATAAGCCAATTGCTCATGAAATAAAAAAAATAGGACGATAACAAAGCAAATTTTTTTTGAATTACCTTATTAATAATTTTTTCATCAATTTGAGAAGATATGCTAGGAAGTGATTTCATAAAAAAAATTCTTTTTAAAAAAAGAAATTGATTAAGTCAACTCATTTTCTATTTTTTAAGGAAATTTAATTAAGAATTTATAATTTTTATTTGATTAAAAATTCTATATAGAAAGTTACTTAAATTTTTCATATTCAAATCTTGAAGCTCATTAGTTTTTTTTAAAGCTGCACCTGTTATATTCAAAGTAATTAATTTCTTTTCATCTATATGTAGAAAATTATTTTTAATTAAATATCTTAATTTTCTAACAACAGTTGGTCTAGGAATACCCGTTATATCAGATAAAGACATGGCATTAACTCCAATATCATCAGAACCTTGTGACAACTTAAAATATTTTTTTCTATTTAAATCTTTTGCTCTAAAACTTTTATTATCAATAGTGTTTAAAAGAACCACTAACCCAATGGCTAAAGTTTCTAAGTCAGTTACATTATTTCTCCAACGAGTAGTATAAATAAATAAAAATTTATAGAATTGATACCAACAAAAAGAAAAATTAGTTTTAATTGACTCTGAAATTTCATTGGTATTAAAAATTATATTGGTTACTTTTTCTTCTACCAATATTTCATTAAACTTACTTATTAAGATACTTAATTCTTTTAAAGTTTGTTCTGCTTTTGCTGTTGTAAAGGCAGATCTATCTACAAAAATCTTTTTTCCAGTTTTTTTAATTATTCCCTTTTTTTCTAATTCTTGAAGCTTACGTCTTACACTTTCTTTAGGTATTTTAAGATCATTTGAAATATCACTAATATTTATTTTTGGAATTTCTATTGATTTATCATTATAAAATGTATCGTAATTAATCACTAATCCATTTTTTCTAAAGAAAATTAAATCTTTATTGATGAAGTAGATCAAAATTACAAATTTATCGATGTCTTGAAAAACATTGTATGAACGACTGAGCCAACTCGTTATTAAATTATAATAGGATGGCGCTATTTTACTAAAATTTTTATTAATAATTTTAAAGATTTTATCTTCATCAATTTGAGAACTTATACTAGGTAAAGCATTCATTGCTTAAAAGACCCAATATGAACAAGTAGAAAGTTAGAGTCAACCCATTTTGGACAATACATCTATTTAATAAGAGGTTTTTAGATGGTTAATTAAGCTATGAGTATGGAAAGCTTAAATAGAACATCAGATGTTGTTCAGACCCCCTCTCAAATTGGAGATACCCCAATAAGAGTTAACGTTGATGTTCTAAAGCAAAGAATAATAGATCAGAAAAAAAAAGATAAATTTAAAAGAAATATTATAGTTTCAAGTGTTTGTGTTTCTATAGGTGTTTTAACAATTCTTTCTTCTTAGAAATTATAATTTCTAAACCAAATATATATAAAAATTAGCCTTACCCATTTTGATCAATATGAGTGTTTAATTTTTTACACAATGTTGGTTAACTGTCCTTTATGAGTAAAGAAGAGTTAGAAAAGACCCCTAACCATATTGAAAATAACTCCAATGAAACAGAGGCCACAAAAAATTTATGTGTGCATGAATTAAGAAAAAGACTTAAAAATAAACAACGAAAAGAAAGTATTATCAAAGTAATTATTTTTTTTACTCTGATAATCCTTATCGGAGTTACATCTTTATTTTTTTATTAGGGTTTCAATATCTTTTTTAATTATATCAGGTATAGAAATTTCTTTTTTTAGATTTTGTGTAAATCTATTATATTTATTTTGTCCTGGGTACATTATTTCTTTAACACCTTTAATTTTTGGAAGTTTTTTTATTGTTTTAATATTATCTTTTATTCTCTGATTGTAATTTTTTTGAAATAAATTTGCTTTAAAAGTTATGAACAGATGACCTATATTTTGTGGACCAGAAAAATCATCAAAAGGATCTTTAACACGTCCTGCATGATTTCCACCTGTTAAAACTCCACTTAAAATATCAACCATCCAAGCAAGACCTGATCCTCTAAACCCTGCTATTGGTAATTGAACTCCTGCTAATGCTTTTTTTGCATCTGTTGTTGGGTTACCAAATTTATCTAAAGCTACACCTTCTGGAATTTTTTGATTATTTCTTGCAGCTACTCTAATTTTTCCTCTATTAATCACAGAGATAGATGTATCTAAAATAAAAGGAATTTTTGAACCAGTAGGCGTTCCAAAGCAAACTGGGTTTGTGCCAAATAAACTTTTTAAAGCACCATGTGGAGCAACTGCTGGTGGTGCATTGGTATAAATCATTGCAATTAAATTTTTCTTTACAGCTTGTTCAGCGTAGTAACCTGACAATCCATAGTGACCACTATTTTTAACAGCAACCATTCCAATTCCAGTTTTTTGAGCATGTTTAATTGCAGTTTTAATTCCAAGATCTGCAGCTACAAAGCCAATACTATTATTTGCATCAATGTGAGAAATAGATTGTGAAATTTTTTTAATTTTAATTTTAGGTTTTGGATTAATTACTTTTTTTGAAATACGATCGCAGTACATTTTTAGTCGAGATAGACCGTGTCCGTAGGCTCCAACTAATTCTGCATTAATTAATGCATTAGCTGAAATCAAAGCATGATCTTTGCTAAGACCATATTTTTGAAATATTTTTATGATTTCTTTTTTAAGAATTGGGGTTTTCACGATTACCCTTTACCACGCCATGGAATATATTTGTCTATAAGTTTTCTTAAAGTTACATCAAATAGTAACCCAAGCATCCCCATTACAAAAATTGTGATCCAAATAACCTCATATTGGAAGTATTTTTTAGCTACATTTTCAACAAAACCAATACCAGTGGTTCCTGCTAAAAACTCAGCTGCAACTAATGTTCCCCAACACATACCAATTGCAACTCTAACACCAGTTAAAATCTCTGGTAATGAATTTGGAAATATTACATATCTGAGTATTTGCCATCTAGAAGCACCTAATGAGTGAGATGCATGAATTTTGGATAATTGAGTTCCAGATGCACCAGCTCTAGCAGATATAATCATTATAGAAAACGATACCATAAATAGTAAAAATACTTTTCCAACGTTATCAATACCTAAAACAGATATGATAAGAGGGGCCCACGCTAGAGGGGGTACAGGTCTATAAAGCTCAATTAATGGATCAAAAAATCCTTTTGCAAATCTATTTAGACCCATGAATAATCCCAAAGGTACACCAAATATAATCCCAAGAATTAAACCTAAAAACACTCTTAAAAAAGAGTCCCATATGTGACCCATTGGAACAGGTATTTTAAATAAACTAAACTCACCAGTTACAACACTTAAAACATTACTTTTAAAGTTAGGCTTAACCACACCAAATTCATTATGAACAGGGTACTTGCCGGGTATTATATCAGCGATCCAATCAGGTAAAATAAAGCCAACTATTTTACTAACATCCATCATTTCAAACCAAAGTAATGGAATATTTTTAAATCCAACACTAGGTTTTGATAAAAGGATAAATTTATTCAATGTATCCGAAGGCTTAGGTAGCCACCTACCTGATCCTTGTTCAGAACAATTAGGACCACTGGATACAATTGTTCCAGCTGGAAATAATAAAATATCAACTAATCTTAAAGAGCCTTGCTCATTTTTTTGAACTTCATCAAATGTAAGTATCGATTTTTGCATCCCATCTAATGTATTGGGTGGGAAAATACTTGCGTATTCAATTCTTCTTGCAATTTTAAGAACATCTTTTGCTAGGGTTGAGGCTATCTCTTCGCTATCACTTGCAGCTTTTCTAAATGCCTTAACATCATCTTTAATTTCCTTCATAACTGACTTGTATTGGAAATTGTGATTTCTTAATTTAAAGAATTGATCGCTAATAACTTTTAATTCTTGAGCGGCTGCATCAAATTTTAATCCCTTATCAGTTTTTGGAATAGTAGGGACCTCAACTGTATTCTCTACAGCAGTACCTGAAGCACCCCAACCACCTTCAGCTTGAGCATCTTGCAATCTTTTATTTCTTTGCTCTGCTGTTTCATATGGGTAATCTTCTTTTTGAAATTCAATTGATAATTGATCAATCTTATTTGCAAGCTCACTTATTTTAACTTTTGTTTCATTATCTAATAAATTTTCATTAGTCAGTAATGGAATAGTTGATTTTGTTTTATCAATTAATCCAATTAAAAAAGATCTATGTTGTTCATTAATATCTTTTGAATTTTGAATTTCATTTTTAAGCTTAATTATATTTTTATTTTCAGCTTTAATAATTGATGTGCTTTTGAATTCTCTTTCTTCAATAGGAAACAAATATTTTAATGATAATAAAGAGTCATTTACTTTACCAACTTGACACAATTCATTAGCTGATTGAGGGTAAAATGATTTTGCAATATCCCAAGAATAATAAAGCCAAGTTAATAATATGACACTACTACCAACAATGATCCAGTGAGTACCACCTTTTGCTCTTTCTGGATTTCCAAAAACAGCATCTACTTTTTCAGTTCGAATAAGTTTTCGGCCGTACATAACGCAACCAATGATGGCTACAATAATTGCAAAGGTTATAAATTGAGTAAACATTTTATGTATCTTTACCCATTATTTCTTCTTCCATATTCCATATCATTGTTAAAATTTCTTCTCTTTTACTGGTAAAATCTTTTAAATTTTTAATATCTCTTAAATCTTCTTTTAGTCCCATTGATGCAAAAGGAAGATTATACTCTTTATGTATTCTTCCTGGTCTTGGAGCCATTACATATAGCCTTTCCCCAAGCAACAATGCTTCTTCAACCGAGTGAGTAATTAAAATAATTGTTTTTCCAGTTTCTTTCCAAATTTTTAAAACTAAAGACTGCATCTTTTCTCTAGTGAGTGCATCAAGAGCTCCCAAAGGTTCATCCATTAAAATCAAATCTGGATCGTTAATCAAACATCTTGCAAGAGCTACTCTTTGTTGCATCCCACCTGACAATTGATAGGTAGGAGTGTTACCAAATCCTTGAAGACCAACAATCTCAAGCCATTCATCTACTTTTTTGGCTGTTTCAATTGGATCTTCTTTTTTCATTCTTAATCCAAAATTCACATTTTCAGCCACAGTTAGCCATTCAAATAAAGCACCTTGTTGAAATACCATTCCTCTTTCAACACCAGGTCCATTTATTTCATTATTGCCTAATGTAATTTGACCTGAAGTTGGCCTTAAAAATCCAGCTGTAATGTTTAGTAAAGTTGTTTTCCCACATCCAGAGGGACCAAGAACTGTTAAAAGTTCTCCTTTTTTAAGAGTGAAGTTTACATCTTTTAAAGCATGAACAGTTTCTCCTTTAGGAGTTTTAAAAATCATGTTTAGATTTTGAGAAACCAAATCACTCATAAGAATATTTTATATTAGAATATTTTAAAAAAATAGGCACCAACTATTTCTAATTGGCGCCTATTAAAATTTATTTTACGCTCTTAAATTATAGAGGTAAAAAGCTTGTATCAACTGCTCCGTCTGGAGTACCCATTCCTTTTAAGAAACCAGCAAGGTTTCCAGAAGTCATAGATTGTTCAGTTTCTGAAGGTGTAAGAAATTTAAATCCACCGATTGTTTCTTTCATATCACCAAGTTTCATTTCAGCGTCTTTTGCTATTACGTTCATATCTGATTTACCTGAAGCGTATCTAGCATTTGCTTCGTGAGTTACTTCGATGAAAGTTCTTAACATTCCTGGATTTTCTTTCATGAACTTGTCAGTTACAGATGTAATATCTATACCTAAGATACCAGCATCTCTAGCTTCTTGAACTGTTAACAGTCTTGTTCCAACTGCAGTTGCAGCTTTGATTGAGTTACCACCAAATAGACAAGCCATAACAACGTCACCACTTACTAAAGCAGCAGCACCTTCTTCTGGGTCCATTTGAATAACATCCATTTTAGATCTGTCAGCACCAACAACTTTCATACTTTCGTCAAAAACGTATTCAGCCATTGTTCCTAGTGGAACAGCAACTTTTTTACCTTCTAACTCAGAACCATTTGCTTTTGTAATTCCAGAAGCGTTAGATGTAACACAAGTTGTTCCACCCATTCCGTATTCCATAGCAATGTCTACAAGTTTTAAAGGAGCTTTTGATTTAACAGCGTTGATAAAAGGTACTAAACCTTGTGAGTAAGAAATATCAATATCTCCTGCTAACATAGCATCAGTCATTGCACCACCGTTTGAAAAGTTAGTCCATTTAACTGGAACACCTAGTGCTTTTTCGTAGATACCTTTTACTTTATCTTCTTGGTTTGGCGTTGGCCATTCTAGAAAGAATGCAACTCTTACTTCTTTAGCTGCAGAGTTTGCAACTGATATAGAAAGGTTAAGAGCAACGATTGATCCAAGAATAAAACTTAATATTTTTTTCATTTATTCCCCTTAGTTAATTTAATTAAATTCCACATATTAAAATTCAATTTTGGAGCGATGTAAAACAAAAAAAGATAATTAAGTTACAATCTATGGTTGTGTCAATATTATACTTTTAAAGTATTTATTTTAGTCTAGAGAGGGCGTAGATTTAAAAATACAAATTTAAAATAATATAAAGAGAGAAACTTTTATGAGCTCAGAAAACAGAACTTCAGTTCCAAATTCATTAAATGAACATTGGATGCCGTTTACATCTAATAAAGATTTTAAAGCAAACCCAAGATTAATTACTGAAGCTAAGGGAGTTTATTTAAAGACGCATCATGGAAAAACACAAATTGATGCAAGCTCAGGATTATTTTGTAATCCTTTAGGTCATGGTAGAAAAGAAATTACAGAAGCAGTAACAAAACAACTTGATACTTTAGATTACGCTCAACCATTTCAACAAGGTTTTGGTGGATCGTTTGAATTAGCTTCAAAAATTTCAAAACATACTCCAGGTGATTTAAATAAAATGTTTTTTACAATTTGTGGATCAACAGCAGTTGAAACTGCTATTAAAATCGCAGTTGCATATCACAGAGCAAAAGGAGATGCGCAAAGATTTAGATTTGTAGGACGTGAAAGAGGTTATCACGGAATGAATATCGGATGTGTTTCAGTTGGTGGAATGGTTAATAATGTTAAAACTTTTGCAAGTATTTTAATGCCAGGTGTTCAGCACATAAGACACACTCATCTACCAGAACATAAATTTGTAAGTGGTCAACCAGAAACAGGTGATTATTTAGCGAATGATCTTGAGACTATTTGTCAAAACTTTGGTGGAGAAAATATTGCAGCATGTATTGTTGAGCCTATTGCAGGATCAACTGGAACATTAGTTCCACCTAAAGGATACTTACAAAAGCTTAGAGAAATTTGTGATAAACATGGAATACTTCTTATCTTTGATGAAGTAATTACTGGTTGGGGTAGAACAGGTTCTAAGTTTGGTGCACATGAGTTTGGTGTAACACCAGATATTATGACAATGGCAAAAGCTACAACTAATGGAGTTGTTCCAATGGGTGTTGTTGCATGTCATGATGATATTTATGATGCGGTAATGGATGCTTCACCAACTGGTGCAGTTGAATTGTTTCATGGATATACTTATTCAGGAATTCCAGTTGCAGTAGCTGCAGCCTTAGCAGTTCAAGATATTTTTGAAAAAGATGATATTTTTAATAGAGCTAAAAACTTAGCACCATATTTCCAAAAAGGTTTGTTCTCTCTTCAAGACTTAGAGTCGGTAGATAACATTAGAGGATATGGAATGATGGGTGGTATTGATATGAAATTAAATACTAAACCAGGTAAAGCAGGTTACGAATGTTTTAAAGCTTGTTATGAAGCTGGAGTTAATTTTAAAGCTACAGGTGATTGCTTAATTATTGCTCCACAGTTTATATGTGAAGAAAAACATATTGATGAAATTATTGATAAACTGAGAACAGGTATCACTAACTATCAAAAAAACCAAAAAAACTAATTAGTTTTTTTAATAACTAATAATAAAGAGAGAGAGACGTAATGAAGATAGGCGTACCTAAAGAAATTAAACCTCAAGAAAACAGAATAGGTCTTACACCGGAAAGTGTTAAAATCTTAGTGACAGAAGGTCATGAGGTAATCGTTGAAAACAATGGTGGATTTGAAGCAGGTTTTGAAAATGATCAATACACAAATGTAGGTGCAAAAATTGCAAATAGTGCTGCTGATATTTTTAATGATGCGGAAATTATTGTTAAAGTTAAAGAACCTCAAAAAGTTGAGGTAGATATGATTAGAGAAAATCAAATTGTATACACTTATCTTCATCTAGCAGCTGCAAAAGAATTAACTGCAGGGCTTATTAAATCTAAAAGTATTAACATTGCTTATGAAACTGTAACTGATGATAATGGAAGATTGCCTTTACTTGCACCAATGAGCGCGGTTGCAGGTAGAATGTCAGTTCAAGCAGGAGCACATTGTTTGGAAAAAAATCAAAAAGGAAGAGGACTTTTATTAGGTGGAGCACCAGGAGTTTCAGGAGGAAAAGTTGTTATTTTAGGTGGTGGAGTTGTTGGAGAAAATGCAGCTGTGATTGCAACTGGGATGCAAGCAGAAGTTCATATAGTAGATAAGTCTGAAGCAAGATTAAAACAACTTGTTGAAATGTTTGGAGATAAAATAATCCCACAACAAAGTGATAAAATTGATCTAAACAAATTGGTTTCTGAAGCTGATCTTTTAGTTGGAGGTGTTTTAATTCCAGGAGCAGAAGCTCCAAAATTAGTGACACGTGATATGATTAAGTCAATGAAACGTGGTTCAGTAATTGTTGATGTTGCAATTGATCAAGGTGGATGTGTTGAAACAAGTAAACCAACTACTCATGGCGATCCAACATATATTGTTGATGATGTAGTTCATTATTGTGTTGCAAACATGCCAGGTGGGGTTCCAAGAACTTCAACTCTTGCATTAAATAATGCAACTTTACCTTTCTTAGTAAAACTTGCTAACAATGGTTATCAAAAAGCTTTAGGTGAAGATAAAAACTTTTTAGCAGGATTAAATGTTCACAAAGGTCATGTAACTTACAAAGCAGTAGCAGATGTTTTTGGACATGATTATGTTGCCCCAGAAGAGGCCATTAAAATTTAATTAAATGAAAAAAGCTTTACCAAGCAGCACTAAAGTTGTTGTAATTGGTGGAGGAGTTGCTGGATGTTCGGTTGCTTATCATTTGGCAAAATTTGGATGGAAAGATACAATTCTTCTTGAGAGAGATCAGTTAACTTCAGGTACTACTTGGCATGCTGCAGGATTAGTAGGGCAACTTGGTGCAACTGCAACAATAACAAAACTTCGGAAGTATTCTCTCAATCTTTATAAAGAACTTGAAAAAAAAACAGAGCTATCAACTGGACTTAAACAAAATGGCGCAATCACTGTTGCAAGCTCAAAAGAAAGACTTCAAGAATTATTAAGACAAGCAACATCAGCACAATTATTTGATGTAAATGTAGAAGTTTTAGATAAACAGCAAATTAAAAATTTATATCCAGTAATTAATGATGAAGATATTTTAGGTGGTGTTTATATGTCAGAAGATGGTCAGGCAGATCCAGTAGGGGTTACTAATGTTTTAGCAAAAGCAGCTAGAATGGAAGGGGTTAAAATATTTGAAAAAACACCTGTTACGAAAATAATTGTAAAAAAAAATAGAATAATTGGTGTTGAAACATCTGAGGGTAAAATTGAGTGTGAATATGTTGTTCTTGCTACTGGAATGTGGTCAAGACAAATTGGTGAAGATATTGGTGTAAGTGTACCTTTATATCCAAATGAGCATTTCTACATAATAACTGAACCCATGAATGATCTACCAAAAAATCTTCCAGTTCTTAGGGATTATAATGATTGTCTTTACTTAAAAGAAGATGCTGGAAAAATGCTTGTTGGTATTTTTGAGCCTGGTGCAAAGAATGCATTTAAAGAAAAAGGAATTGTGCCAAATGATTTTTCTTTTGGGGAATTTCCAGATGATTTTGATCATTTTGAACCCTATTTGGAAAAATCATTTAAAAGGCTTCCTATATTGGAAAATGCTGGAATTAGAAAGTTTTTCTCTGGACCTGAGTCTTTTACACCAGATACGCAATATCTATTAGGAGAAACTCCAGAAGTATCGAATTTATTTACATGCTGTGGCTTTAATAGTATTGGGATTGCAAGTTCTGGAGGAGCTGGCAGAGTTACCGCAGAATGGATGATCAATGGATATATGAATGAAGATTTGTATTCATTAGATATTAAAAGATTTCAAAAATTTCACTCTTCAAAAAAATTTATAATGGATAGGGTTACTGAAACCTTAGGTGATTTGTACGGAATGCATTGGCCTTATAAGCAACACAAAACTTCAAGAAATCAAAAATTTCTTCCATATCATAATGAATTAAAAAAAGCAGGTGCATGTTTTGGCCAATCTGGAGAGTATGAACGCCCAATGTGGTATGCTTTGAATGGTTCTAAGTCAGAATACGAATATAGTTTTAATTATCAAAATTGGTATTCATCAGTTGAACATGAATGTAAAAATACAATTGAAAATGTCGGATTATTTGAACTTTCTCCTTTTTCAAAATATGAAATTAAAGGAAAAAAAGCTTATGAAGAATTACAAAGATTGTGTACCGCTAATATCAAAAATGAAATTGGTAAATGCACTTATACTCATATGCTCAATGAGGGAGCTGGCATTGAAACAGATCTAACGATTGTTTGTCTTAAAAAGGATCATTTTAGAATAATAAGTTCTGCCGCTGTTAGAACTCATGACAAGGCACATATACTCAAATATTTATCAAATGATTTAGAATTTAAAGATGTAACAGATGATCTTATATGCTTAGGAATTTTTGGGCCAAAAAGTAGAGACTTATTATCAAAAATAACTAAAGAAGATTTATCTAATGAGAATTTTAGATTTGGTATGGGTAAAAATATCAATCTAAATTCAATCGATGTTTGGGCTCAAAGATTATCTTATGTTGGAGAACTTGGTTACGAACTTTATGTTCAAAAAGACAACGGTAAAGAAATATATGATTTGATTGTTAATATGGGTAAAGATTTTAGCCTTACTCATTGTGGGGCTCACACTATGGATACAATGAGAATGGAAAGTGGTTTTCTACATTGGGGACATGATATTTCTCCTGAAGAAAATCAATATCAAGCAGGTTTAAATTTTGCAATTAGCTATAAAAAACCATTTGATTTTATAGGAAAAGAAAAATTAATAAAAATTAAAGATCAAAAATTAGATAGAAGATTTGTTATGTTGTCTTTAAAAGAAAACAAACCTGGAGAACCACTTTTACTTCATGAAGAGCCAATATATTTGGATGATAAGATTATTGGAAAAACAACATCAGGAAATTACTCATTTAACTATGATAAAAACTTATCATTTGGTTACATAAACTGTGATTTTTCGAATGAACAATTAGCTGATAAAAACTTGTATATCGAAATTGAAAAAAAGAAATATCATGCTGAATTGTTAACCAAACCCCTAAAAGCTAATAATTTTAAAAATATATAATTAATTTTTCAAATTTATTTGAAATAATCATTGATTGCTGTTTAAATGATATTGTGAAAAATGATGATCAAAACATAACATTATTGGACTCCGACATTAGTTCGAATAAAGATTCTAAAAAAGATAGCTTTAAAACAACTAACATAAATATCTTACTTAACAGGGTTCGATTAAATAAAAAAAGAACTTTTAAAAAAAGAATTATATTTTCGTTTTTTTTGGTAACCATAATAACTACCTTGACTGTTTATTTTACTATTTATTAAAAACTTGATTTAAAAAGTATATTGAAACAAAAAAGATTTCTATTATAAGTCAATATAAAATAATGGCGGGGTAGCTCAGTTGGTTAGAGCGCAGGACTCATAAGCCTGAGGTCAGTGGTTCGATCCCACTTCCCGCTACCAATTAATGTCCTGGAAAATCAATTAGATTTTCAACTTTATAATTATTTTTCAATAAACTGTCCGATCCACCTAAATCAAACAAGTTAATTACAAATACAAATGCTGATACTTTACTTTTTGACATCTCAACAAGTTTAGCGGCTGCTTCTGCAGTTCCACCAGTTGCAATTAAATCATCTATAATTAAAACGTTATCATTTTCATCTAATGAGTCTTTATGAACTTCAATAGTTGCTGTTCCATACTCAAGCTCAAAATCAATTGAATGAACATCTGCTGGTAGTTTATTTTTTTTTCTAAGCATTATAAATGGTTTCTTTAAAATATAAGAAACTGCTGATGCAAAGACAAATCCACGAGACTCTATTGCAGCAATTTTTGTAAAATTATACTTTTTAGATCTTTCAACAATTTGATTAATAGTTTCTGCAAAAGCATTTTCATTTTTAATTAATGTAGTAATATCTCTAAATAAAATACCTTTTTTAGGATAATCTGGAATAGATCTAATATAATCTTTTAAATTCATAATAGTTAATTATAAAAGTATAAATAATTAAATTTTTAACTATGACAACTAATAAATTAGCAATAATCGGTGGAAGTGGCCTTTATGATGTTGAGGAGTTTAAAGATAGAGAATTACTTGATCTAAATACTCCTTGGGGAAAACCATCAGATCAAATTTTAAAGATAAACTATAATGATAAAGAAGTTTATTTTTTACCGAGACATGGAAGAGGTCATTTTATTTCACCATCTAATATTAATTTTAGAGCAAACATTGATGCACTTAAACAATTAGGAGTTTCAGATATCGTTTCTGTTTCTGCAGTAGGATCTCTTAAAGAAGATCTTCCACCAGGTAAATTTGTTATCGTAGATCAGTTTATCGACAAAACATTTGCAAGAATAAAAACATTTTTTGATGATGAAATTGTAGCCCATGTATCAATGGCACACCCAACATCAAATGGATTGATGAATGCTTGTGAGGAAGCGATTAAGAAATCAAATATAGATTATCAAAGAAGCGGTACCTATGTTGTTATGGAAGGGCCACAATTTTCTACATTAGCAGAGTCTAATTTATATAGATCATGGAAGGCTGATGTTATTGGAATGACAAATATGCCTGAAGCAAAACTCGCAAGAGAAGCCGAAATTAGATATGCATCTGTATCAATGGTTACAGATTTTGATTGTTGGCATCCAGATCATGAAAATGTGGATGTTCAGCAAGTTATAAAAGTTTTATTAGGTAATGCTGAGAAAGCAAAGGAGATGATTAAAAATTTAATTGATAATTTTGAGGATTATATTGATCCAAATGATCCAACAAATGATTGTCTGGATGTTGCAATAATTACAGCACCCGAAAAAAGAACTCAAAAAACAATAGATAAACTCAAGACAGTAGCAGGTAGAGTCTTAAATAAATGAAAAAAATAAAAATTATTCATAAAAGTTTTTAAAAAAAAAATATGAAGTATTTAGATATTATTGATTTAGATCAAAAAATCGAAATTATGGATATTGGAGCAGCAGCTATTGCAGAAACACCTATCTATACAAAATTAATTGAAGAGAAAATTGCAAACCTGAATGCATTTGAGGGAGATAAGAGACAATCTGATAAACTAAAATCTAAATATGAGAATAATGTAAAATTATACAATGAGTTTTTATTTGATGGGTCTATCCAAAATTTATATTTAGCTCATCCTGAAAGTGGAATGACATCATTATTTAAACCTAATGAAAAAGTTTTAAATTTTTTTAATGGATTTTCTAAATTTGGTAAAATAGAAAAAATAGAAAAAATTAAAACAGAAAAACTAGATAATATTTCTCATTTACCATACATAGATTTTGCAAAATTAGACATACAAGGATCTGAACTTACTGTACTAAAAAATGGAGTAAAAAAATTAGAAAATTGTTTGGCTATTCAATTAGAAGTATCGTTTGTTTGTCTTTATGAAGATCAACCAAGTTTTGGTGAGCTAGATTTATGGATGAGGGGGAATGGTTATCTACCACATACTTTTTTAAATATAAAAAGATGGTCTATCTCACCAACTATTTTTAATAATAATTTGAGACAACCAGGAAATCAATTATTGGAGTCTGATATAATTTATATAAAAGATCCATTTAAATTGGATCTACTAAGTGATACCCAATTAAAAAAATTTATTTTGATTTCCCATTATTTATTTAAAAGTGTAGATCTTTCTGTTTATTTAATTTTAGAATTAGAAAGAAGAAATGTTTTAAATAAAAACTCTTTTAAAAATTATATTACTAATTTTAAGAAATATTCTTAATGAAGATTTTAGGCAAAGAATATAGAACAATATGGTATGAAGAAAGTGTTGTTAAAATAATTGATCAAACAAAACTTCCACATCAGTTTATTATTAAAGATCTTAAAAAAGTTAAAGATGCAATTAGTGCTATTAAAATAATGGAAGTAAGGGGAGCACCTTTAATTGGTGGAACCGCTGCTTATGGAATAGCACTAGCTGTTCAAGAAAATAATGATCCTGAATTTATAAGAAAAAGTGCAGAAGAATTAATTCAATCTAGACCTACTGCAATAAACTTAAAATGGGCAGTAGATCGTATGATGAATAAATTATCTGAAATTAATAGTGATCAAATCTTAGATATTGCTTTAAAAGAAGCTAAAGAAATATGCGATGAAGATGAAAAGTTTTGTGAAAATATTGGTATTAATGGATTAAAAATAATTGAAGAAATTTATAATAAGAAAAAAGATACAGTTAATATTTTAACGCACTGTAATGCGGGATGGCTTGCAACAATTAATTGGGGAACAGCAACATCTCCTATTTATCATGCTCACAAAAAAGGAATTCCAGTTCATGTTTGGGTAGATGAAACTAGACCTAGAAACCAAGGTGCAAATTTAACTTCATATGAATTAAATGAGGAAGAAATACCTAATACTATAATCGCTGATAATACTGGTGGAATATTAATGCAAAGAGGTGAAGTGGATATGTGTATTGTTGGAACTGACAGAACTTTATCTAATGGAGATGTTTGTAATAAGATAGGCACTTATCTTAAAGCGCTAGCTGCTCACGATAACAATGTTCCTTTTTATGTAGCATTACCAAGTTCAACTATCGATTGGGAAATAAAAAAAGGTAAAGATATCCCAATTGAAGAACGAAATTCTGAAGAGTTGTCTCATGTTGAGGGCATGGATGAAAATAATGAACTTAAAAAAGTTTTAATTTACCCTGCAAAAAGTAAAGCAATGAATCTTGCTTTTGATGTTACTCCAGCAAAATATATAACAGGTTTGATAACTGAAAAAGGTATTTCTGAAGCTTCTTCTAAGGGATTAAAAAAGTTATTTAAATAATTTATCTAAGAGAAGCGGCAATATCTCCACCATCAACAGTTATTACCGCGCCAGTAGTTTTTTTTGAAACTGCTAAATGAAAAAATGCTTTTGCCACATCTTCTGGTTTTACTTCTTTTAAAAGTAAGTTTCCTCTCATATACTCATCTATAGAAACCCCTCTAGCTTTAGCTCTAATTTTAATCATTTCATTATTTAACAACCCACTTCTTATTCTACCTGCATTTACTCCATTTGATCTTATTCCAAAAGAACCATAATCTAATGCGTATTGCTTACATAAATTAATTAATGCAGACTTAGGTAATCCGTAAGGTCCAAAATTTTTTCCAAGATTTACTGATTGTTTTGTAATATTAAATAATAAGCAGCCTTCAATATTTTGTTTTTTCATTATTTTAACTGTTTCTGAAGCACAATTTTGATGAGAAAAAAAGTTATCTTCAAAACTTTGTCTTAAAATTTTATCATCTACTTCAGCTATAGAGCCCCCAATTGCTGTTCCAGCATTAGAAATTAAAATATCAATTCCACCATAAGTTTCTAAAATATTTTTGAAAGCCTTTTTAACACTATCTTTATTTGTTACATCACAATACAAACAAAGGTCTTTAACTTTAGATTTCATTTCTCTTACTTTATGTAAATTTTTATCAAGCAAAACAACTTCAGCTCCATGACTTTTAAAAATTTTATGAATAGCACTACCGATCACACCCAAACTTCCAGTTATAACAACGACATTGCCTTGTAGATCTTTTTTAGCTTTTTTAATTTTAGCTTGCTCCAAAGACCAATATTCAACATCAAATAAATCTTTTTCAGGTATAAACTTATATTTTGAAGTTTCTTCAACAGAAGAAATGACTCTAGCGTTTGTTTCTGTTAAATCTCCAGCAATTTTAGCAGTATCTAAACTATCTCCTACACTAAATAGCCCAACATTTTGAACCAATATAACTCTTGGAGAAGTATCTAGCATTGTTTTTTTACTTTTTACTCTCTTTTTATTAGTATTAAAATATTTGATATATTTTTTTCTATAATCTTTAAAACACCTTTCAGCCAATTTCTTAAAATCTTCTAGAGTGGAGTTTGGTTTTGGCGTGATAACTAATGGAAATGGTTTAACTCTAATAACATGATCAGGTGTGGCCGTACCAAGTCCAGCATATCTTTTGACCTCTTTACCATTAATAAAATAGTCTAAAATTTTATTAGACCTATAATTTAATATAAACTTAAGTTTTTTAGTTTCAGACAACAAACCTCTTAGTATTGGAGAAATTTCATGTGGTTTAAATGAGTTATTATATTTTTTTATCTGCCTTATCTTTTTTCTTTTAATTTTTTTGACTGCTCTTTCAGCAATTGATACGTATTTGATCATTAAGTCGTATGATTTTTTTGCGTCATCATTAAAAGTAAAAATCCCATGATTCAAA
The DNA here is from genome assembly GCA_028097645.1 of Candidatus Pelagibacter sp. Next base: position 69,141 of record JAOHEU010000001.1, read on the forward strand.
AGAATTAAACAATTGATGTTAGGATTTTTAGAATAAACCTCATTTATTTTTTGGGCTAGTCCAAATCCAGGCATTATATAAGGAACAATGCTAACTTTAGAGCCAAATATTTTTTTACAAAGATCTTTACCATTTGGTCTATTTGTAACATTCATTATCGCATCTGAATGAGTGTGGTCTACATACTTGAATGGTAAAAAAGCGTGCAAAAAAGTCTCTACCGAAGGATTTGGAGAATTGATGTCTATTAAATTTCTTTTTTGAAATCTAACCATATCTTCATCGCTTAAATATTTTTTATTTTTAAGAGACAGCAATGGATTTAATTTTACTGCCGGCAGACCTTCTGGCTCAATTTCAGCCATATCCCATCCACTTCCTTTAACACAGAGAACATCATAATTTTTGCCATCAATATCTTTAATAGATGTTTTTACAGAAGTATTCCCACCACCATGAAGAACTAGCTCACTATTTCTTCCCAATAACCTGGTTGTATAAACTCGTAAAGCCATATCTTTTGAATGACCAAGTTTTTGGTACTTGTTGATGTATTTTTTAGCTTCTAAATTCGACCAATTGTTTTTCATCGTTTCAACCTCTGTGGTGTATTATAATAGTTTTTTGTTTGAAAGAAGCAAAAAATTTGATTAGTAAGGCTTCATTACAAAATAAAATGACAAAAGTAGGCGAACATATAACTCTAGATATTATAGGTACAACTAAAGAGTATGACCCATCTTTGTATGAAAAAGTTATTAAAGAAATAGCAAAAACCGCAGATGTTACAATTTTAAATATTTCAAAATACAAGTTTGAACCACAAGGATTTACTATTTTAGCTTTATTATCAGAAAGCCATATAAGCTTTCATACATTTCCTGAAAAAGGAATAATTAGCTTTGATTTTTTTACATGTGGAAAAGTGAGCCCATCTGTCGCAATTGATATTATAAAAAAAGAATTTGCACACAAAAGAATTGTAAAAAAAGAATTTAACAGAGATACAAAATCTCTTTATCATGATATTTATAGTTCACCAGGATTACAAAAATCATATGTTGTTAATGACGTGCTTGAAGATTTTAAATCAAAAGTTGGACAACATATTGAGATTTTAGAATTAGAACAATTTGGTAAATCATTGTTTATTGATGGAGAAATACAAGTAGCTTCAACAGATGAGCATTTATATAGTTCTACTTTTGTAGGTGCTGGTCTTAATTTAAACAAAAATAATGAAAGAGCTGCAATTATTGGTGGTGGAGATGGTGGTGTTGCAAGAGAATGTATTTCAAAAGATTTTAATTTTGTAGATTGGTTTGAGTTAGATCCAGAAGTTGTTGAAGTATGTAATAAACATCTTGGGGATATAGGAAAAAAAGCTACTGAAAAAAACTCTGTAAAATGTGTTTGGGGCGATGCTTTTGAAAGTATTAAATCGGTAGAAGATGATACATATGATCATATTTTTGTTGATCTTAATGATGATCAATTTTGTATTGATCTTGCTGCAAAAAATATGGATGCAATGATTAGAATTTTAAAACCCAAAGGGGTAATCACAGCCCAGGTTGGAAGCCAAGATAAAAAACCTAAACAAGTTGATAGTTGGCTTAATGTATTTAATCATCATTTTGGAAACACTAAAATATCAAGAGTTTATATCCCTAGTTTTGATTGTTCTTGGAATTTTTCATCGTCAATAAATCATTAATTTTTCTTTTTTAATTATTAAATCTGTGAAATAATTGCTCAAATTTAAAGGAGAAAATAATGAATATATTCAAAAAAACTATTTTATCAGTTCTTGCTTCTTTATTAGTCATCGGAAATGTTTACGCTGACATAATAAAAATTGGAACTGAAGGCGCTTATCCTCCATGGAACTCTAAAGATGCTTCTGGTAATCTTATTGGTTTTGAGGTTGAGCTAGCTCAAGAACTTTGTACAATCATGAAAGCTGAGTGCACAATCGTTGAACAAGATTGGGATGGAATGATCCCTGCTTTATTGATGAGAAAGTTTGATGCGATTATGGCTGGAATGTCAATTACAGCTGAAAGACAAAAAACAATTACTTTTTCACAAGGTTATGCTGACGAAGTAGCATCACTTGCGGTAATGAAAGGTTCTAGTCTAGAAGGCATGGATACTCCTGAAGGTATTAATTTAACCTTAGGTGGATCAGATGTTAAGAAAGCTCTTAAAACTTTAACAGGTGCACTAGATGGAAAAACTGTTTGTACTCAAACAGGAACAATTCACCAAAACTTTTTAGAGTCAGGTGATGTTGGAAGTGTGAATGTAAGAACTTACAAAACTCAAGATGAAGTAAACCTAGACCTTACATCCGGAAGATGTGATGTTGCGTTAGCTGCAGCAGTAGCATTTACAGACTATGCTGATAAATCAGGCAAACCCGTTGTATTAGTTGGACCAACTTTTTCAGGTGGTGCATTTGGTAATGGTGTAGGTGTTGGAATTAGACAAGGTGGAGATGATGCGATTGGTAAAAGAGACGCTAAACTTCTAAAAGATTTCAACAAAGCAATTGATAAAGCTAGAAAAAAAGGAATTATTAGCAAGCTTGCTATTAAGCACTTTGGTTTCGATGCTTCTATGTAATTAATTTCAGATTTGGCGACTATAATATATAGTCGCCAATCTATATGGAACTTCTCGCATTTGGTAAAACAGGTTGGGGGGATGAGTTATTTTACGCAACCCTAATGACCATTGCTGTCTCAGTTACAGCAATGTTGATAGGTTTTGTTTTTGCACTAATTTTTACTCCACTCAAATTATCAAAATATAAATCTTTAAATCTAATTGGAAATTTTTACACAACAGTTATTCGTGGTGTACCTGAACTTTTAGTAATTTATCTTTTCTTTTTTGGTGGAAGTGGCGCAATCATGTATGTGGCATCTATCTTTGGATATTTTGAATATATAGAGATCAATGCTTTTATTACTGGCTCAATGGCAATTGGAATTATCTCAGGCGCTTATTCAACAGAAGTATTTCGTGGAGCAATTCAATCAATTGATAAAGGTCAGTTTGAAGCTGCTAAAGTTTTGGGTGTAGGTAAATTTGCACAATTTTATAAAATAATTTTACCTCAAATGTTAAGATTAGCTATTCCCAATCTAAGTAATGTTTGGCAAATTACTTTAAAAGATACATCTCTAATTTCAGTTACAGGATTGGTTGAGATAATGAGACAATCTTATATTGCAGCAGGCTCTACAAGAGATCCATTATTTTTTTACTCCTTTGCCGCTGTTTTATATTTATTATTAACTTATCTAAGTATGAAACTAATCAACAGACTAGAAGCTAGATATAGTAGGGGGTATTAATGGATTTTGATTTAATGTTTACTAGCTTCCCCAAGTTATTAGGAGCAACTGTTGTTACTTTAAAACTTTTATCCGTCTCTTTGTTCTTTGGTTTATTTCTTGGACTTTTGTTTGCAATTTTAAGATTAAATAAAAATATACTCATTAATAAACTTGCTTATGGGTATTCTTATGTTTTTAGAGGAACGCCTTTATTGGTTCAAATTTTCATTATTTATTTTGGTTTAGGACAAATTGAATATTTAAGATCAACATTTTTTTGGGTTATTTTTAAAGAGCCTTATTGGTGTGCAATTATAGCATTTACTTTAAATACAGGCGCATACACATCAGAGATATTAAGATCAGCATTTCAAACAATAAAACCAGGTATTATAGAAGCTGGTAAAAGCTTAGGAATATCAAGTAAAATAATATTCTATAAAATTCAAATTCCAATAGCGATTAGACAATCATTGCCTGCATATGGCAATGAAATAATACTAATGATGAAAGGAACGTCATTAGCTAGTACCGTAACATTAATGGATTTAACAGGTGTTGCTAAATATATTATTTCAACAACATTTAAGCCAATAGAAGTATTTATTGTTGCAGGTGGAATTTATTTATTCATGACTTTTATTATTCATAATGTCATTAAATACTTAGAAAAAAAATATAGTTTTCAACAATAAAAATGTTTTTATCAGAAAAACAAATTAAAGATTATCAGACCAACGGAGTGATAATTGTTAAAGATATCTTTAGAGATTGGATAGAGCCATTAAGAAAAGGTTTCCAAAAGGTTTTAGATAATCCCAGTAAACACGGACGAGAGAATGTAAATGATAACAATGGCAGATTTTTTGAAGATTATTGTAATTGGGAAAGAGTAGAAGAGTTTAAGGATTGTATTTTTAATTCACCTGGAGCTCAAATTGTTGCAGAAGCAACCAACTCTAAAACAGTTCAAATTTTTCATGAGCATATTTTCATAAAGGAACCAGGCACTCACAAAGAAACACCTTGGCACCAAGATATACCATATTACTGTGTTGAAGGTAATGATACGGGAAGTTTTTGGATACCATTAGATGAAGTTGATAAAGAAAATAATCTAAAATTAATTATAGGTTCTCATAGATGGCAAAAATTAATCAGACCTACTAAATGGTCTAATAATCAATCTTGGTATCAAGATGATAGTTTTTTTATGGATTTACCTTCATCAGAAGAATTTGAAAAAAATATTTTAATCCCAGAACTTAATTTAGGTGATGCAGTATTGTTTAATTTTAAGATCGTACATGGTTCAACTGGAAACAATACTTCAAAATCAAGGAGAGCGTTTTCCATACGATTTATTGGTGATGATGTAATGTATATTGATAGAGGAGGGCCTACTTCACCACCATTTGATGGAATTAATTTAAAAACAGGAGATATGATGAGAGAAGATCGATTTCCAAAAATTTATAGCAGGATTTAGTTTGACTCTATAACTTCAACTTGTTTAAAAAAAGATTTTAATGTTTTGTGTTTTTTAAATTCTCTCAAATTTTTAGCAGTATTAGTGGAAGAATATAGTTTATTTAGACAATTTAAATATTCTTTTGAGGTAGTTTTTAGATTATTACATTTAGAGATGTCCAAAGGTGTTTTAGAGCAATGAGTTAAAAGTAAAAAAAACAACAAAATAAAAAAAAATTTATTTGGAATCACTATAAAATAATATAGCTAATCTAATATTTTGTATATTGTTTAATCTCTTTAATATTAGAATCTTTGTAATTATTAATCTCTAACTTAATTTTAGCTCGATCATCATTTAAAAAATGAACATCTCTTGATAATCTTACAAATTTTTCACCAAAATCCTTATTTTTTTCACAATCTCTTTTATCGTCTTCTATCACCCATAATCTCGAATTTATTTCTTTTAAATCTTGGAATAGTTTTTCTAATTTTTCATCAGTTTTAACATTTTTTTCTATCTGTTCTTTTAGAATCGAATGTTCATTAGATATAAATTTAAGTTTTTCAGGATCTTTAATTTTTTCTTTTTTAATTTCTAGAATAGAAATTTTGTCTAATAATTCACCTACGGATACTTCAACTAGAATTTTATTCATTAAAAAATATACTATGTTAAGTTATTAATTATATGTCTAATATTTTAATTATTAAACACGGTTCTTTGGGTGATATAGCCCAAGCTTGTGGGGCAATTCAAGATATTTCTGAAAATCATAAAGATGATGAAGTTCATTTATTAACAACTAAACCATATTTTGATCTATTCAAAAAAAATCCAAATATTTCAAATGTTATTTTGGATAAGAGATTACCAAGATTTAATCTCATTTATTTATATTCATTGATGAAGAATATTAAGAAATACAAATTTTCCAAAGTTTATGACCTTCAAAACTCAAGTAGAACAGCTTTTTATAAAAGAATATTATTTCCTAATGCTACAAAAGATAAATGGTCATCTACCGTAACCACACTACCTGAAGGAACCACAAAAGAAGATTTTGATAAGGAATCAGTTTTATCAAGATTTGATCATCAATTAAAAAGCTCTGGAATTAATACCAGTCACACCCTAAGCCCTGATTTTTCATGGAGCCCATCAGATATAACTCAAATAAAAAATTACCATCAATTAGAAAAATATATTATTCTTTTTCCTTTTTGCTCACCTCATTTAACTTCTAAGAAATGGCCTTACTATAATGATTTAATTTCTATGATTAATGAAAGATTAGAAAATAAATTTAAAGTAGCTATAGCACCTGGTCCAGGAGAAATTAAAGATGCAACAAGTATTAATGCCCTATGTGTTTTAGACAATGGCAAAGCTCTTGATATTTCTCAGTTAGCAGCGTTAATTAAAGATAGTTCATTTGTTGTTGCAAATGATACAGGTCCTGCTCACATGACGGCTCATTTAGGATCAAAAGGAATTGCTTTATTTGGATCTCACACAACTCCATTTAAAGTAAGTATTGAAAGAGAAAACTTTAAAGCAATACAAGCTCCAGAGTTATCGAAGTTATCACCCGAAAAAGTTTTTGAAAAATTATCTGAGATTATTTCTTAATTTTTTCTAATATTCTTAAAAATATAGGAACTGTGAAAAGTATAAAAAGTAATCTTATTATATGGTGAAAAGCAACAAAGTCTGGATCAAGATCAAAAGCAATTGCTATCACTGCTACCTCATAAATACCACCAGGACTAAAAGATAATATTAAAGTTAAAATATTTGTATCAACAAAAAAAGTTGCAACATAAGCTGCAAATAATCCCAAAGCCACCAATATAGTTGTTGCAACAATACTATGAAGAGAATTATTAGCTATCTCTTTAACAGTTTTTTCTGCAAATCTACAACCAACTGAAGAACCAAGAATTAACAGACAAAAATTTACAGTTTCATCTGGTAATTTATATGAGGCAATATCTGTAATTTGTAACAGACCACTAGCAAATAATGTACCTGAGAGTAAAGCTGCTGGAACTCTAATTTTATCAAAAACAAAAATAAAAAATAACGATGCAAAAATAAGTAAAATTAAATTTAAGTGATTTTGACCTAAATAATTGAAGTCATCATTTAACAAAACATCGTTACCAGTATTATTTACTATAATAAATGGAATTACAGTTATTATGATTATCAATCTTATTAAGTGTGAAGTTGCAACTTGAGATAAATCTGTTTTTTCATTTTCAGCTAAAATCATTAAAGGACCTAATGCACCAGGAGCTGCTGAAAATATTGAAGCTTTTTCACCATAACCTGCAAATTTTTGTAAGTATTTAGCAACAATTAAAATACAAATTATTATATAGATTAGCATAATTAACGAAGTCCAAATCCAATTACTTATTTGATTAAATAAATTTTGATCTATGTAATTTCCAATATGCAAACCTAAGATTATCAAAATAAAGCTTAATACAATTTTAGGCATAATGATTTTTAGACCTGATAATGCAGCAATTGATGTGACAATCATTGGTCCTAAAAACCAAGCTAGTGGAATGTTAAAATAGTCAGCAATAATTGCGCTAGGAAAAGAAATTATTAAAACAGAAATAAATTTTATTGTGAAAATTTGATTTATTTGTTTTAACATTACTGGATTTTATCTAATTTTTTTTCGACCTTAATTTTCGAAGATCTCAAAATATTTAAAAAATTTAAACAATTTTTTTTATTAAAATTAGAGATATGCCCAGTTACTGTTAAAGCTCCTAAAAATTGATTCTTAGTTCTAAATATCGGAACCGATATAGATGCTATTTCTCTATCTCTTTCACCAAAAGACATAGAATATCTTTGCTTTAAAATTGTTTCTTTATTTTCTATCTGCAAATCATGATAAGAAGACAAGATATGTCCACTTGAACCTTTGTTTAGAGGTTTCTTTACTCCAATTTGAATTGAGTGTTTAATTATTTTATTTGGCTCACTAGTTTGAATACATACTCTTGACTCTTTCTGTTTTACAAAAAAACTGGCTGTTTCATTTGTTTTGGCTGAAATAAAATCTAACTCAGACTTAATTGAATTTTTGAAATTAAAACTACTATCGTAAACTTCATATAATCTTGAAATAGAGTGACCTATCTTAAATTCTCCATTTCTAATTTTTCTAATATATCCAAAATTTTCAAGAGACTTTGATATTCTTGAAATTCTACTTTTGTGATCTCCAGTTATGTTTGCAATTTTAGTGATAGAAAGAGATTCATTTTTCTCTGTGAAACAGTTTAAAATTTCTAAAGCTTTGTTTACTGCATCAACGCCAATAATATTTTTGTTCGATTTCATAATAATACTATTTAATAGAATAACTTGTTCTGTTCAATAGAACAATAGCGAAATTATTATTGGACATTTCTTTAGAATATTAATTAAGTATCAAAAAAAACTAATAGAGGGAAAAATAATGAAAAACTTAAAAAGAATAGTTTCAGTATTATTTTCAGCAATCCTATTATTCTCAGCAACAACAACTAGCTCAGTAGCAATTGACAAATTGCACTTTGTAATTGGTGGTGGTGCTGGTGGTGGTTGGGATGGAACTGCTAGAGGTACTGGAGAAGCTTTAACAAAAGCTGGAATGTTAAAAAGTGCATCATTTGAAAATATGTCAGGTGGTGGTGGTGGTAAAGCATTAGCTTTCATGATTAACACTAAACCTGCAAACACAGTTTTAGTTCAATCAACACCATTAGTTTTAAGATCAATTACTAGACACAAAGGTTACGTGAGTGGAAGTGGCACTTTATCTTATAAAGATGTTGTACCGATTGCTGGTGTAATTGGTGACTATGGTGCAATTGCTGTTGCAAAAAACTCACCTTATAAAAACTTTAAAGATGTAGTTGATGCATACAAAAAGGATCCAAGCTCTATTAAAATGGCAGGTGGATCAGTAAGAGGAAGTATGGACCATTTAATTGGTGCGTTAGCTTTCCAAGCTGCTGGTGCTAATCCAAATGATGTAGCTTACATTCCTTATGATGCTGGTGGAAAAGCGTTAGCTGGACTTTTATCTGGAGAGACTCAAATTATCTCTACAGGTTTAGGTGAATTGATGGGTGCAAGAGACCAAGTAACAATTATTGGTATTACTGCTCCTTCAAGAGTTTCTGATGCTCCAGATGCACCAACTCTAAAAGAACAAGGATATGATGTGCAATTCGTTAACTGGAGAGGATTTTTTGGCCCTCCAGGTATGAGCAGCGCAGATAAAAATGCAATTGCTAAAATGCTAGGTGATGTACAGAAAACTTCTGAATGGGAAAATGTAAGAGCAAGAAATGCTTGGGTTAATATTTATAATCCAGGTGATAAGTTTGTTTCTTTCTTAGAAAAACAAACAGAAGAAATGACAGCTCTTATGAAAAAATTAGGAGTTATATAATCCTTAGGATTATTTAGAATTAGAGCAGTGAATATAAATACTACAAAAATTATATCACTGCTCTTTTTTATTTTTTCAGCATTTTATTTATATACTGCTTACCAAATTCAAGTTTTTGCATTTGACGAAAATGCACCATTTAATGCTAGAACATTTCCAATTTACTTAGGTTATACTGGATTATTTTTTTTCAGGATTAAAATTAATTTTACCAGATCCAAATACAATTAAAGTAGAGCATAAAACTCTAGAATATAAAAAAACAGGAATTTTAGTTTTAATTGCAATTATATATGGAGCAACTATTTTAAAAGTTGGTTATTTTCTAACGACTTCTTTCTTTTTAATGGGGTCATACTATTTTTTAGGTGAGAGAAGATGGGTATTAATGTTTATGCTATCATTTCCTTTTGTTGCAGCATTTATGTACTTATTACACGGTGTTCTTGATATTTATCTTAGAGATCCATTTTTAAAATTAATTGGAGTGATGGGATGATCGAAGGAATTTTAATTGGTTTAACAACAGCTTTAACTTTTCAAAATATATTTATGGTGATGATTGGTTGTTTCTTTGGAACAATCATTGGAATGTTGCCGGGTCTAGGACCAATGACAGCAATCGCTTTAATGATACCAATCACTTATGGTTTTGATCCTGCAACGGGATTAATTTTAATGGCTGGTGTTTATTACGGTGCAGTATTTGGAGGTTCTACTTCTTCCATATTGTTAAATGCACCTGGTGTGCCCGGAACTGTTGCAACTTCATTTGATGGTTATCCAATGGCCCAACAGGGTAAAGCAGGAAAAGCTTTAGCTATAGCTGCTTGGAGTTCTTTTGCGGGCGGAACACTTGCTGCAATTTATTTATTATTTTTAGCACCGAGTTTATCAAAAGTAAGTTTATCATTTAGATCACCAGATTATTTTGCATTAATGATTTTAGGTCTAACTGCAATTGCTGCTTTTTCTTCTAAAGGTCAATTTATTAAAGCAATGATGATGGTCGTACTTGGTTTGATGTTAGCCTCTGTTGGTCAAGATAGCTTGTCAGATATTACAAGATTTACATTTAATAATATGAACTTAACTGATGGAATAAGTTTTGTTCTTGTTGTAATGGCAACTTTTGCAATGAGTGAAGCGCTAACTATTATCTTAAAACGTAATGATCCAACAGCTGCTGCAAAACAAGTTTCCTTAACAGAGCTTGGTTCAATTAAAATTGATAAAGAGGAGAGGTCAAAGATGTTAAAAACTATTCCCCGAACCTCAATCATAGGGTTTATTATTGGAGTTTTACCAGGTGCAGGAGCAACTATTGCATCATTCTTGGCTTATGGAATGGAGAGAAATTTAGTTAATGATAAAGAGAAAGAACAATTTGGTAAAGGTAGTGTTCACGGATTAGCTGCACCTGAGACTGCAAATAATGCAGCTTGTTCAGGAGCTTTTGTTCCATTATTAACTTTAGGTATTCCTGGAAGCGGTACTACTGCAGTAATGCTAGGTGCTCTTTTAGGTTTTGGTATTCAACCAGGTCCAAGACTTTATATGACCAACCCTGAAATATTTTGGTCAGTTATAATGTCGATGTATATTGGAATGGTAGTATTACTTATTCTAAATCTACCTTTAATTCCTTACATAGCTAGAATTCTTGCTGTACCTAAAAACTATTTAATTCCACTTATTTTATTTTTTTCAATTACTGGAATTTATGTGATGTCATTTAACAATTTTGATATTTATTTAATGATTGGAATAGCTGTTGTTGCAACTTTTATGCGTTTATATGATTTTCCAATGCCACCACTCATTCTCGCATTTGTTCTAGGAGGGTTGATGGAAGAAAACTTAAGAAGATCTTTATTATTAAGCGATGGTTCTTGGACTTTTTTATGGGATAGAACTCTTACAGCTTGTATATTAGCTACAACAATTTTTATTGTTGGATGGCAAATTTACAAAACAATTACTAAAAAAGATTAAGATTTAATATCAACTCTTTTTCTAATTATATCTTTGTCTAGTTTCATTTCTCTGTAAGAAATTATTAGGACACCAGTAAATATTATAAGAGCACCAATCCAAGTATAAAGATCAGGCATTTCATCAAATACGAAATAACCAATAATAGAAGCAAAAACTAAATTTAAAAATGAGTAGGGTTGAGTCATGCTTACATCAACCAATTTAAATGCATGATTGAGTGTTAAATGTAAAACTGTTCCACACATAGCTGCTAAGATTAAGTAGATGAACGTTTTTAAGCTTGGCATTTCCCAAAAAAATAAAACAATAAAAAAGCTAAGTAGGCTCATAAAAATAGATTGATAAGCTAAAATAGTGATCGCACTATCATCTTTAGAAATCTTTTTGGTTATTATTATATTAATTGACCAAAGTAATGCTGAAAATAAAACCATATAAACTCCAATAGATATATCTACAAAACCAGGTCGAATAATTACTAACATTCCACTAAAACCAAGTATTAATGCTAAAGTTCGATATATATAAATCTTCTCTCCTAAAAAAAATACCGCAAGAATTGTTACAATTAAAGGAACTACAAAAGATATTGCAGTGAGTTTTTCAATAGGAAGTAGTACTAAAGCTGAAAAATATATAAGCATTGCAGGTAAACCAAGTATTGCTCTTAAGAAATGTTGTTTAAGATGAGTTGTTTGAAGTACGGCATCTTTATTCTTAATTATGTATGGTAAAATAATAACTAAACCTAAAAAAAATCTAAAAAAACCAGCTACATAAACATTAACATCTTCTTGAGCTATCTTTAAAAAAGAAAGCATTACAGTTCCAAAAAAAACAGAAGTGATTATTAAAAAAATAGCTAATTTGTTATTAGACATTAATAAATGAATATAAGTATTCCCGAACTATAAACAATCTTAGTTTAGCTTAATTTTTAGAAGATTGGTTTAAAACAAAGACACCAGAACAGGTAATTATTATAGCTCCAATAACTGTGAATATATCTGGAATATCATTATAAAATATATATCCAAATATTATTGCCCAAAAAATTAATGTATAATGGAATGGCTGAATAATGCTTGCTTTTGCTTTGCTCAATGCAATTATTTGTAGATAAAGACCTAATGAAAAAAATATACCAATGCCTAAAAACATTGCATATGAATATCCATCAATTGGAGTCCAAAACTTAAAAGCCAATAAAGACATAATTATTAAACCAATAATTGATGTATAAAATAATGAAGTTTCATTTGCATCATGTTCAGAAACTTTTTTAGTAATAATTTGATAAAGTCCAAGCACAAATGCAGCAATTAATGGCAACAATGCTTTTGGATCAAAAATTGATGAAGTTGGTCTTAGAATAATCAAAACTCCAATAAAGCCAATAAAAATTGCGACCCAAGTTTTAGCAGATACTTTTTCTTTCAAGATAATTGCAGATAAAGCAACCACTATTACTGGCGCAAGTGAACCAATGCTATGAGCATTAGCTAATGATAAATATTTAAATGACAAAACAAAACAACCAGATTCTATCACTGATAGTAAGCTTCTAAATATCTGTAATTTGATATCTTTTGATTTATAAAAAAATTGATTATTTTTTCTTTTAGACTCAAATAAAGCTAAAAATAAAACAAAAAAATATTTAACCAAAAGTAACTGAAAAATAGAATGATGAATTATTAAAGTTTTTTGAATTGTATCTAAAATAGAAAAAGATAAGTAAGCAAAAATTCCAAAAAGCATTCCAATAGACTCTTTGGATTTAAAAAGATGCATAAATTAGCTTAAGATCTTTTTGTATTCTTCAACGATATTTGGCCAATAAAACTTAGAGACAAATTCTTTTGCATTTTTTCCGTACTCTAAATATTTTTTATTTTCCAACATAGAATTGATTGATGAATAAATGTCATCTAAATTATTTCCATCACAAATTAATCCTGTTTTTTCATGATCAATAGCATCAGACGCACCACCATCTTTTCCACCAATGGATGGAATACTTAATTGAGCAGCTTCAGTATAAGCTATTCCAAAACCTTCAACAGAGGATTTATAAATAGTAGATGGCATTACAAAAATATTTGATTTAGCCACTAAAGCATTTTTTAAATCTTCACTTATATCTTTAAAAAACATTACCTGACCCTCCAAATCTAATTCTTTTACAAGATCTTTAATATTTTCTTCTTCATCACCATAACCGATACAAATGTAGATAATATCTGGATAAATTTGTTTTAGATTTCTTAAAGCCATTATTACTTTTTCATGATTTTTTCGTTTATCAAATCTTGAAACTGTAATTAATCTTGGTGTTTTCACTTTAAGTAAGCTTTCAACTTTCTCTAATGACTTTTGATCAAGATCTTTGATTGGATCTATACCTGGGTTAATCACGATAATATTTTCTTCTTTAACTCCAATTTCAATTGCTAAATTTTTAGTATATTTTGAATTAGCAATTACTTTTTCAACATTGTTTAAAACTTTTAATAAACGTTTGTTAATCCCTGATCCTTTAGCGTGATTAATTTCTTTACCATGAATTAAACAATATTTTTTTTCAGTAGTCTTTAAATGTTCTAAGCTTTTCCAATGATCAGCTATAATTCCATTTACTTTGCCATTTTTTATAAATTCATCAATGAGATAGGCTTTTCGATATTTTCTAAGTAATTTAGGTCCCCCAACTCTTTCAATAGAAAATGTTGCTTGTTCATCAAATTCCTTATGTTTTTCAACATAATCTGCAAAAACTTTAATCATAAAGTTTTTTGAAAGTTCTCTTGCAAGTCCCCACATTAAGCTTTGCATACCACCAAGCTCAGGCGGAAAAGATCTAGTAACGATTAAATACATTAATCATATTTCCATTTGATGCCACAGCCAGCACTAGGTATTTGGTTCTGTGGTCCATTGCCAGTTTCAGCAATTTGTTTCATAGATTTTAATAAATCACTTTCACCATCTTTTACTGGCACAAAATTTTTAAGTTCCCTTAGTCTTCCTCTGTATTGTAGCTCAAGGTTTTTATTATAACCAAAGAAATCAGGTGTGCATACAGCATCATAAGACTTTGCAATTTCTTGTGTATCGTCATGCAAATAAGGAAAATTAAAATTATTATCTTTAGAAAATTTAATCATATTTTCAAATGAGTCATCTGGATAATTCACAAAATCATTTGAGCATATCGCTACTGTATTAATCCCAATTTTTTTTAATTCATTATAATCTTCGACTAGTTCTTTTGTAATAGCTTTGACATATGGACAATGATTGCAAATAAACATTATCAAAGTTCCATTTTCTCCCTTGATATCATTTAATGAAATAACTTTGTTTTCTGTAGATTTTAATTCAAAGGGTAAAGCTTTTTTACCAAAATCACATATTGGAGTTTGAACTGGCATACTATAAGAATATATAAATTATGTTTTACGATTTAAAAGATAAAAAACCTCAAAACTCAGGCGAAAATTGGGTAGCACCAAATGCAACTATTATTGGAGATGTGACTTTAGAGAAAAACTCTAGTATCTGGTTTAATGCAGTATTACGTGGTGATATTGAAAATATTCACATAGGTGAGGGGTCTAATATTCAAGACGGAAGTGTTTTACACACTGATCCTGGTTGCCCTTTAAAAGTTGGAAAAGACGTAACTGTCGGCCATCTAGTCATGCTTCATGGATGTACCATTGGTGATAATAGTTTGATTGGAATTGGCGCTGTAATACTTAACAAAGCTAAAATTGGTAAAAATTGTATTATTGGAGCAAAAGCTCTGATTACAGAAAATAAAGAAATACCAGATAATTCATTGGTAGTTGGTTCACCAGGCAAAGTAATTAGACAAGTGACTGAAGAAGAAAAAAAATCAGTTTTAGAAAATACCAAGCACTATCAAGATAATTGGAAAAGATATTCTAAATCAGTATTTTAATTAATGAGCAAGAAATTTAAAATTGGTATCGATTATGGAGGTACCAAAATTGAAGGAATTCTTTTAGATGATAGTGGCGCTCAAATAGAAAGAAAAAGATACTCTTATGAAAAAAATTACTTGTCAGGAATTGAAACAGTAAAAAAACTCGTAGATGAATTTGATAAGCTGAGTAATCAAATTTGTACAGTTGGTATAGGAATACCTGGATTTTCTTCTAAGGAAACAGGATTAGTGACAAACGCAAACTCCATGTGGTTAAATGATAAACCATTTAAAAAAGATTTAGAAACAGCTCTTAAAAGAGAAGTTAGATTAATGAATGACGCTAATTGCTTTACTTTATCAGAAGCAGTTGATGGTGCAGGAAAAGAGTATCAATCTATTTTTGGGATAATAGTTGGCACTGGCTTTGGTGGAGCGCTTTCATATAAAAAAGAAATTATTGAAGGAGCTAATCAAATTGCAGGTGACTGGGGACATCAACCTCTTCCTTATCCAACTAAAGAGGAAATTGAAACAAAGATTAATTGTCCATCAATGAATTGTGGAAGACCTTTATGTGCAGAACAATTTATGTCAGGTATTGGCTTTAAAGATGTGTTTAATAAAAAAAATAATACAAATTTTTCATCAGAAGAAATTGTACAACTTGATTTAGACGGAGATCCTAGAGCTAATTTAGAATTAAGTTTATACGAAGATAGAATGGCAAGATTAATGGCAGTAATGATTGGTATTTTTGATCCTGATGTTATAATTCTTGGAGGAGGAATGTCTAATATAGACAGACTTTATAAAAATATTCCAGCTTTGATCCCCAAATATACTTTTTCTAATAAAGTAATTACAAAAGTAATAAAAAATTTTCATGGAGACTCAAGTGGAGTTAGAGGCGCCGCTTGGCTTTGGAATAATGTATAATGTTTTTACAAAAAGGAGACAATGATGCCAGCAGGTTATGTAATTGCGCAATTAAAAGTAACTAATCCTGAAAACTATAAGGAATATGTAGCTAAAGTTTCAGAGGTTGTTAAAAAATATAATGGAGAGTATCTAGTTAGAAATGGTGAATATCAAGTTGTCGAAGGAGAAGACAATTTTCCAAGATTAGTGATTATTAGATTTCCCAGTTATGAAAAAGCTTTAGAGTGGTATCACTCAGATGAATATAAGCCTGTTAAAGATATACGTTTGCAAAATTCTGAAGGCAGTAATATTATAGTGAAAGGACTATAAATATTTAATTATGAAAAAAATTATTTTCTTTATTTTTATCATTTTTACTACAAAATTATTTTCAACTTTAGTTATTGCAGATGAAAAACCTGGAAGATTTTTTGAAGATCAACCTGATATAACAGAGGATTATCAAATTCATTTCAATTATGTTCTGGCTGCTGATAGTGAAGATCGAGAAATGGATATCAATGGTAAAATGGAAAAGATATTATTAGAACTTAATGAAGTAATGCTCAAAGCTACTGCTGAGCATGAAAAAGGTGATGGTATTCCCAGAAAATATAAATTTGATTATCGTGCTGATGGTAAGTTAGATATTACATTTATTAGATTAGATAAAAAACATAAAGAACTACATAAATGGGCAAACAACGATATCATACCCTTCTTAAATAAAATTAAAGGTCAAAATAATATTAAGAAGCATTATTATAACTTTGCTGATTTTAACAATGTGGATGGTGGTGAAGCTGGTGTTGGTTATGGCACAACTTACTTAAGAAATAATAATAATGGTTCAGACGAAAAAAAAATGTTGGTTACTCTGCATGAGTTACATCATAGTAACGGAGGAGGCTATAATTGTGTTCCAGGTGTAAGTAATGGCCATTACACTAATCGTGATAAAAAAGTACAATTAAATCAAGGAACAAAACTTGGTCAAGTTTATGCTCACAATAAATCAGACTGCCCTCAATTACAGGACTCGGTGTTTTTAACACCTACATCAAAAACATCCTATGACCCTTATGAAGTAAATTGTTTATTTAAACTTGGTAAATTTACAAATAAAAAATTTATGAAAGTAGTAAATAAAATGAAAAAAAATCCAGATAAAAAGATAAGTTGGAAAAATAGATTTGGTTCAAGTTGTAGATATAGAGACTGGGATCGTGCTAAGGGAGGATTTTATATTTGGGGTGTACAAGAAAATATTGCTGCAACATTAAATAATTAAGGAACTAACCAATTATCTTTATCATTTTCTAGATCAAATCTTGCTCTACGATGTCCTTTTGCTGCTAAATAAAGCCACTCAATAGATTTAATTTTACACAGAATAACAGTAAAGTTTTTATAACCTTCTTCACTTTGTTCTTTAGTATAATCAAAGTTATCAAGCTCTGGTTTTAACCCCGAAGTTGGAATGTCACTTTTTGTTCCTGGTCCATAATCAACTAAGTAACATTTTCTAGATATATGTTGTGTTTTTGACCAAGACTCTTTTGTAATTTCATTTTCATGATTTACAGTGCATTCAACTTTAAGTCTAACTTGAATCTTTTCTTCTTTATCATAAAATAGCATTGCTGCATTTTTATTAGATTTTAATTTATTAATTTTATCTGATCTAATATCACTATGGTATTGAACAAGATTATTTGTTTCATCTGCTTTTCTAAGAACTACTATTCGTCCATCAAAATCTGATTGATCTCCACAAATAAAAACAGGTATTCTAAAAGGCGAGCTTCTATCTTTGACTGCATTAGTTAACATTGACCAAATTTTCTTTTTGATCTCAGTAAAGTCCTCGTAATAAGGAACGGTATCAGTCACAGATTATTTTTTCTTTTTTAATAAAGCTATCAAGCTTGAGCTATCCCAACGGTTACCACCCATTTCTTGTACTTTTGCATAGTAGCCATCAATAAGTTCAGTGATTGGAACTGGCGATCCATTTTTTTTAGCTTCTTCAATAACAATTGCTAAATCTTTTCTCATCCAGTCTACTGCAAAACCATAATCAAACACATCATCAGTCATTGTTCGATATCTATTTTCCATTTGCCAAGATTGAGCTGCACCTTTTGATATAGTTTCCATTACAATATCCATATCTAATCCAGCATTAATTCCAAAGTTAATAGCCTCTGACAATCCTTGTACAGCACCTGCAATACACATTTGGTTCATCATTTTAGTCAATTGTCCACTTCCTGATTTACCAATTAATTTTACTTTTCTACTGTAGCAATCAATAACTGGCTCAGCTTTTTTAAATATATCTTCATCTCCACCAACCATCACTGTTAAAATTCCACCTTCAGCACCTGCTTGACCACCTGAAATAGGTGCATCTAGAAAATCAAATCTTTTATCTTTTGCAGCTTTATATAGCTCCCTAGAAATTTCTGCTGACACTGTAGAGTTGTCAATGTAAACACAACCTTTTTTAGCTGTATTAAATAATCCATTTTCTCCAAGAGATACTTCTCTTAAATCATTGTCATTTCCAACACACGTAAAAATAAAGTCAGCTCCTTCAGCTGCTTTTGCAGGTGTATCTGCTTTTGTACCTTTATGTTCTGCAATCCATTTTTCAGCTTTAGCACCTGTTCTGTTATAAACAGTTACATTGTGACCAGCTTTTGATATATAACCTGCCATTGGATAACCCATGACACCAAGACCTATGAAAGCAACATTAAAAGACATAATTTTTATTTCCTATGTTTAACAGTTTGAAGTTTAAAGTAATTCTATTTGGGTTTATTTTTACATTTTTTTCTAGTTTTGGACAGAGTTATTTTTTAGGTCTTTTTAACTCTAGTATTAGAGAGGCACTATCTATCACTCACGGACAATTTGGCTCAATTTATGCATCAGCAACTTTATGCAGTAGTCTTTTATTAATTTGGGTTGGAAAAAAAATAGATGATGTAAATATTTTTAAATTCGCTTTTTTTGTAATCATTCTTTTATCATTTGCTTGTTTTTTCTTTTCAAGAGTAACATCAGTTTTTTTATTATTCATTGCAATTTTTTTAATGAGATTTTCAGGACAAGGAATGATGTCTCATACCGCATCAACAACTATCTCAAGGTATTTTACTAAAACTAGAGGACGAGCCTTAAGTATAAGTTGGTTTGGACTTTCATCTGCAGAATTTATTATGCCTGTTCTAATGGTTTATCTATTAACCTTTATTGATTGGCAAAATCTTTGGCTTATTTTTTCAATTTCAGTTTTAATTATTCTTCCTATTACATCATTTTTATTAATCAAAAATTTAAATTTAGACTCAAGAGAAGCTAATAATGAAAATATTAAAGAAGTTGAAATTAAACAATGGAAGAGACGTGAAGTTATAAAGGATTATAGGTTTTATATCATTAGTTCTAACATGTTGGCTATGCCATGGATTTTCACTGGCTTTGCTGTTTTTCAGTCTTTTATTCAAACTTCAAAAGGATGGGGACCTTATGTTATTGCTCAATCATTTATGTCTTATTCAGTGCTATCAGTTCTTACTCTATTTTTGTCAGGATTTTTAATTGATAAATTCACAAGTAGAAAATTATTAATCTATATGAATATTCCACTTTTATTATCTGTAATAGTTCTGTTTTTCTTTGATACGCCAGTTACTGCATTTATATTTTTAGGTTTAGTTGGAATATCTAATGGTTTTGCCAATATACTAGGATCATCTACTTGGGCAGAACTGTATGGAGTTAAATATCTAGGATCTATTAAAGCCTTAACAACAGCATTAATGGTATTTGCTACTGCTTTTGGAACTGCTTTATTTGGATATTTAATAGATATAGGTTTTACTGTTGGAGATATTGCTGTTGTATCAGGCACATATATATTCATTTCTTTAATCCTTCTTTTCTTAGTAAGAAAAAAGCTTAATCCAGTAATAATTTAGAAAACCCTTGCATTTTTAAGGTTCGAGGTATAAATAATCGCCCATGGCAAGAGTCACAGTAGAAGATTGTATCGATAAAGTAGAGAGCCCATATGAATTAGTACTTGTTGCTAAGGAAAGAGCTACTCAATTAAATTCAGGCATTGAGCCAACTTTAGATAGAGATAACGATAAAAATACAGTTATTTCATTAAGAGAAATTGCGGAAGAAAAAATCAAAGTATCAGATTTAACTGAAAGTGCTGTTTACAAGCTTAGAAAATATGTTGAGCAAGTAGATGATGGTTCAGAAGATGATGAAGAAATAGGTGATGATTTTGAAAATATGTATAAAGGTGAAATTTCAAAAAGTGGAACACCAATTTTGCCATCTAAGAGAGCAAGAAAAACTCCTGAAAAAATCCAAGTATCTCAAGAAGATTTAGCAGAATTATCAGAAACAGCTAAACCAGATGTAGATGTGTCAGCTGGAGAAGAAACGATGAATGAACAGGGTGAAGTTTCTTTAGATGAAGTATCAGAACAAGAAAATCAAGAAGCAGAAGCAATTACAGAAGATTCAGAAGCTTCAAACTCATAAAAAAATAATATAAAGTTTAACCATGAATAGGAAAGTGTCAGTTGCTCCTATGATGGATTGCACAGATCGTCATGAGCGTTACTTTTTAAGACTGATTTCAAAAAATACACTTTTATATACGGAGATGGTTGTTGATGAAGCAATCAATAGAGGAGATAAAAAAAGATTACTTGAATTTAATATCAACGAAAAACCTGTTGCCCTTCAATTAGGTGGATCTTCTCCAAAGCTTTTGGCTGAAGCTTCAAAAATTGGTGAAGATTTTGGTTATGATGAAATAAATTTAAATTTAGGTTGTCCTAGTCGAAAAGTTGAAAAAAGTAAGTTTGGAGCTTGCTTGATGAAAGAGCCAAATTTGGTTGCTGATTGTTTAAGTAAAATGCAAGCTTCAACTAATTTACCAGTAACGATAAAAACTAGAATTGGATATGACAATGTTGAGGATTATGAAAATTTTCATAATTTTATTACAGCTTTAAAGTCAACTGGAGTTAAAACTTTTATTATTCATGCAAGAAAAGCAATTTTAGGAAAATTTACCCCTAAACAAAATTTAAATATTCCTCCATTAAAATATGATTATGTTTATAAATTAAAAGAGGACTTTCCTAATGAAGAAATAATTATAAATGGAGGAATCACATCTGTAGACCAAATAAATCCTCATCTTCAAAAAACAGATGGTGTAATGATTGGTAGAGCAGCATATCATACACCTTATATGTTGGCAGATATTGAAAAAGAAATTTTTGGAAATGAAGAAGTCCCCAGTAGACAAGATGTTATTGAGCAATTAATTCCTTATGTAAAAGATGAAATCAAAAAAGGTACAAGATTAAATCAAATAATGAGGCATACTATTGGTTTGTTTCATGGTCAAACAGGGGCAAGTTACTGGAAAAGATATTTAAGTGAAAATATGTGTGTAAGAGATGCTGATGTTAAAAAAATTGATCACATTATGGATAAAATTAAGTACAATAATATTGATACAAGTGTAGGGCAATCTGCTTAATTCAATTTTAGCAAACGAATATAGTTATTTTATCTTATTAATGGCATTAACTGCAGTGCCTGTTGGGTTTGTTGCTGGTTTATTTGGGATAGGTGGTGGTTTAATTACCGTTCCATTCCTTTATTATATTTTTGGATCATTAGGAATTGATCAACAGTATATAATGCATTTAGCAGTTGGAACTTCTTTTTCAATAATAATTCCAACGTCAATAGTTTCAGTTTTAACCCATCATAAATTTAATGCGGTAGATTTTAACGTAGTTAAAAGCTACGGTATTTTTGTAGTTGTAGGAGTTGTTTTGGGAACAATATTTGCTGCAACTGTTAAAACAAAACCTCTAGTACTTTTCTTTTCAATTGTAATATTTATTTTAGGAATTTATTTACTTTTAATTAAAGAAAAAGAACAAAATATAATATCTGAAATGAAACTATATTTAAAAATCATACTTGGTTCAGTTGTTGGATTTATTTCAGCTATAACGGGTATAGGTGGTGCTGTGATGAATGTTCCAATTCTTAAGTTTTTTGGTTATTCAATTAATAAAGCAATTGGAAGTGCAGCAGCAATTGGTTTTCTAATTGCATTGTTTGGTGCTACAGGTTTTTTTATTTCAGGAAGTTATTTAAAAACAAATTTACCTTTCAGTATTGGATTTTTAAATGTGCCAGCTTTTTTAATCTTTATTCCAATTACAACTTTTATGGCAAGATTGGGTGCAAGAACTGTTCACAAAATAGATAAAAATAAAATTAGTAAACTCCTTGGTATTTTCTTACTAATCGTAGCAATTAAGTTTTTTTATGAATACTTAAAATTATAAATATGACATTCATATTAAATAGAAAATTTTTAAAGTCTTCACATCACATAACAGATCTTAAATTATGTAGTATTAGACTTCATGATAATTCTAAATTTCCATGGGTAATTCTAATTCCTAGAATAAATAAGATTACTGATATGAGTGATTTAAATTCTAAAGATCAAATTCTTCTTATGAAAGAAATTATTTATGTAAGCAAAATAATGAAAAAATTATTTAAAACTTCTAAGCTCAATGTAGAAAAAATTGGGAATATGGTTCCTCAGTTGCACATACACATTATTGCAAGAAGTAAAAAAGATAGTACATGGCCACTATCTGTATGGGTTGTAAAAGGTAAAACTTATTCAAAACTTGCTTTAAAAAACTTGATAGAAAAATTAAGGAAAGTACTAAAATAAAAAGAGGTGATTTCAGTCTCCCTCCATCACCTCAGAAAAATTAATATCCGATTCTTTGAAAAATTATAAACACGTATAAATTGTATTTCTTAATTATACAGGGTTATTCTAATAATTAAGGAATGATAAAAACCTAAATTAGTCGCAAAGACGCTTATAAAAATAATATCAATTGATAACGTTAGTTACAGATGAATAAGAAAATTCATAAAAATAGTTCAAAATTAAAAAATTTCTTAAATATTAAAGAGCTGGTTCAAAAAACAAATATAC
>JAOHEU010000010.1 GCA_028097645.1 Candidatus Pelagibacter sp.
TAATCGAATTTGCAAGAATTTATGGTTTTCAAGTAGATTTTCAAAGAGATATTCGAAAAGAAGATAAATTTCAAATTATGTACGAGATATTTATTGATGAGAATAATAAAGTAGTTGAAACAGGAGAAATTCTTTTTGCAAATCTAAAGTTAAGCGGTCAGGACAATTCTTTATATTATTTTGATAAAGAAAATGTTGAAGGACATTATGATAAAAATGGAAAAAGTGTGCAAAAAGCATTAATGAAAACACCCATTAATGGTGCAAGATTATCTTCATCATTTGGAATGAGAAAACATCCGATAGATGGATTTAACAAGATGCATAGAGGAACAGATTTTGCAGCACCCAAAGGAACACCTATCATGGCTTCTGGAAATGGCATAATCCAAAAAGCAGGCTGGTGTGGAGGTGGTGGAAATTGTGTAAAAATTAGACACAACTCAACTTACGAAACAGTTTACGCGCATATGTCAAAATTTGCACGTGGAATAAAAAAGGGTGTTAGAGTTAAACAAGGACAAACAATTGGTTATGTTGGATCAACTGGAAAATCAACTGGTCCCCATTTGCATTATGAAGTTATTGTTAATGGAAAAAAAGTAAACTCTCAAAAACTAAAGCTTCCATCAGGTAAGGTTTTGAAAGGAAAAAATAGAAAACTTTTTGAAACTAATAAAATAAAATTAAACGTTTTAAAGTCAGAAAAAATTATTGGATTAAATTAATTTTCTCCAGTTTTTTTTTTAGAAATTGGTTTAATCTCTGCTACAACTTTCTTATCTTCGACACTAATTTCTTCAGTTTTTTCAGATAATTCCGATGTTTCAGTGATATTTTCAGTAGATTTATTTTCAGCAAATTTTAGTCTTTTATAATTTTCTTGTTCATTCAAGATTCTTGTAAAATGATCTGCGTGTTGTAGATAATTTTCAGATAAAATTTTATCTCCATTAGAAGAAGCTTCTCTTGCTAAATCATTATATTTTTCAATTAACTTTGGTGCATTATGATTATTTCTTCCTGGAACTTTTCTTTTAAAATTATCGTTGTTTGAGTAATTAGATCCAAATTTAGGTCTATCTCCATTACTTTTAAAATTTCTATCGTTTCTTCTAAAATTATTTCTTCTAGCGTTATTATTGTTTCTAAATGTTACCATATGTCTAATTAATTATATTTTAGTACTGACTATGCAACGATCATTGTTTGCAAGATCTTTGACTGAACTATTTATATAAAAACCTTTATTGTTTAATAATTTAATAACTTTACTTCTTTGATCAAAACCAATCTCTAAAATAAATTTTCCATTTTTTTTTAACAGCTCAGATGTTTTGTTAATTACTTTTCTGATTACTGATAAACCATCTAATCCACCATCCAGAGCAAATTTAGGCTCAAACTTTAAAACATCACTCTCCAAATATTTTAAATGACTACTTTTAATATAAGGGGGATTAGAAACAATCAAATCATATTTGCCTTGAGCAAATTTGTCAACATCTGATTTATAAAATTTTACCCTATCATCTACTAAGAGCTTTTTTGCATTTAATCTAGATATTTCTAATGAATTTTTACTAATATCTATTCCAGTTCCATAAAAATTTTTTTTTTCTTTTAGAATAGTCAAGAGTATACACCCCGAACCAACTCCAATATCAAGAATTCTTAAACAATTCTTATTCTTAGTAATTTTTAAAATTTGTTCTATAATAATCTCTGTATCAGGACGAGGTATAAGAGTATTTTTATTTACATAAAATTCACTTTTCCAAAAAAACTTTTTATTTAAAAGATAGGCTATTGGCTTTCTGGTTGCTCGTTCATAAATTAATTTTTTAAAATAATCAAAATTTTCATTATTTAAGATTTTATTATGATTTAAAATTATATACTCACGATCTTTATCTAAAGCTTTAGCCATTAAAATTTCTGTGTCGAGTTGAGCCGATAGAATAGATTTGTCTTTTAAAATATTTGTTGCCTCTATAATTGCTGAGTGAATATTCATTTAATTTAAACTGCTTAAACTATCTTCTTGTGCTTGTAATGTCAGTGATTCGATCATTTCGTCAAAAGCTTCACCTTCTAAAAATTCCTCTAATCTATGAAGCGTTAAATTAATTCTATGATCTGTCACTCTTCCTTGTGGAAAATTATAAGTTCTAATTCTTTCCGATCTATCTCCAGTTCCTATTTTTGTTTTTCTATCTTGTGATCTTTCTTGGTCAATTCTTGATCTCTCTAACTCATATAACCTTGACCTTAAAATTTTCATCCCTTTTGCTTTATTTTTATGTTGAGATTTTTCATCTTGCTGAGAAACAGACAATCCTGTTGGAATGTGGGTAATTCTAACTGCACTATCAGTTGTGTTTACCGACTGTCCTCCTGGGCCACCCGCTCTAAAAACATCTATTCTTAAATCAGACTCATTTATCTTTAAATCAACTTCCTCAGCTTCAGGTAATACTGCAACAGTTGCTGCTGAAGTATGAACTCTTCCCTGTGTTTCGGTATCTGGCACTCTTTGAACTCTATGCACTCCGCTTTCATACTTTAAAGTTGAATAAATATTAGTTCCTTTTATTGATGCAATAACCTCTTTTAGTCCTCCTGCATCACTCCTAGAGATTGATATTAATTCTAATGTCCATTTTTTTTTATGGCTCACTTTTTCATACATTTTAAAAAGATCTGAAGCAAACAGACTTGCTTCTAGTCCTCCGGTTCCTGCTCTAATTTCTATGATTGCATTTTTTTTATCAGCTTCATCTTTTGGAAGCAAAAATAATTTTAATTTTTTTTCATTTATTTCAAATTCAGTCTTTAATTCTGATAATTCAAGTTCAGCCATATCTTTTAATTCTTTATCCGCCAAACCATCATTTAAAATTTTTTCTAAATCTTTTTTATCCTCTTCAAATGATAAATATTTTTTAGCATTTATTATAATTTCATTAAGATCAGAGTACTCTTTTGATTTTTCTGCAAATAGCTTTTTGTCAATTTCACCTGAAGATAAATCTTTTTCTAAAGTTGAGTGCTTTAATATGAGTTCTTCAATTGTTTTTACAGGTATCATTATTTTTTTTCTAACTCTAAAGCTTTTTTTTCAACTTCAGCCACTACTTTATCAATTATTTCATTTGTTAAGACTTTCTTACTTTGTACACCAGAAAGATAAAGCATATTGTTTCCTTTTCCACCACCTGTAATACCCACGTCTGTCATTGCTGCTTCACCGGGCCCATTCACTACACATCCAATTATTGACAGCGTAACTGGCGTTTTAATATGAGATAATTTTTCTTCTAAAACCTTTACAGTATCGATTACTTGAAATGCTTGTCTAGCACATGATGGACAAGAAATAATTTTTACCCCTCTATTTCTTAAACCTAATGACTTTAAAATCTCATTACCGATTTTTATTTCTTTTACCGGGTCATCAGAAAGTGAAATTCTGATAGTATCGCCAATTCCATCTAAAAGTAGTGTTCCAAGTCCAATAGATGACTTAACACTTCCAGATACAAAACTTCCGGCTTCTGTAATTCCAAGATGTAATGGATAATTCATTACTTTTGAAAGTTGGCGATAAGCTGCGATTGATAAAAAAACATCTGATGACTTAACGCTAACTTTAAAGTTAAAAAAATTTTGATCTTCTAAAACTTTAATATTTCTCAAAGCACTCTCTACTAAAGCCTCTGGACAAGGTTCTTTATATTTTTCTAAAATATCTTTTTCAAGTGAACCTGCATTTACACCAATACGGATTGAACAATCATTATTTTTTGCAGCGCTTAAAACATCATGAATTTTTTGTTTATCACCAATATTGCCTGGATTTATTCTTAAACATTTTGCTCCGTTTTCAGCAGCCTCAATTGCTCGTTTATAATGAAAATGAATATCGGCAATTACTGGTAGCTTAACATTGTTTGTTATTTCTTTTAATGCTTTTGTAGAATCTTCATCTGGACAAGAAACTCTTACAATGTCTGCTCCTTCTTCATGAATTGCATGTATTTGATCAATTGTAGCTTTAACATCAGTTGTCAAAGTATTGGTCATTGACTGAACTGAAATTGGATTATCCCCACCAATCTTTACATCACCAACATTTATTACTCTGGTTTTTTTTCGATTAATATTTCTGAAGGGCCTGAGGCTCATAAAATTTAGTCCAATTTAAATTCTTTATGCAATACAGCTATAGATTTTTTTACTTGATTGGTAGCAACTAAAACTGAAATTTTAATTTCAGAAGTTGATATTACCAAGATATTTATTTTTTTTGAAGCTAAAGCTTGAAACATTCGATAGGTTATTCCAGGTGTTGTTATCATTCCTACCCCAATTATTGAAACTTTAGATACATCCTTATCAAACGATAACTTTTTATAAGATATTTTTTTATTTTGTTTTATGAATTTTTCAGTTTTTTTTAAGTCATCAGCTTTGATTGTGAATGTAAGATCTGTTTCCTTGCCATTTAGAGAAATATTTTGAACAACCATATCAACATTTATTAAATTTTGAGACAAAGGTTTAAAAATTGAAGCTGCTACCCCTGGTTTATCTTTAACTCCTTCAATTGTAATTTTTGCATCATTTTTTGTTGATGAAATTCCAGTAATAATTTGATCACTGAAGGCTTTTGACGAATTTGTGATTAAAGTTCCAGGTTTTAAAACAAATGAAGATTTAACTTGTATGTCTATTTTGTTCAATTTTGCATCCTGTACAGAAGTTGGCTGCATTACTTTTGAGCCTAAAGATGCCATTTCTAACATTTCATCATAAAATATTTTTTTAATTTTTTTTGCATTTTTGTACTGTCTTGGATCCGTTGTATAAACACCATCTACATCGGTATAAATAATACATTCATCTGCTTTAATAAATTTAGCTAACATTATTGCAGTAGCATCTGAACCGCTTCTGCCAATAGTTGTTAGTCTATAATCTTTGTTTATTCCTTGAAAGCCAGTGATTACAGGAATTCCTCCACTTTTAAGATAGCTCTGTAATTCTTTTGAAACTACTCTATTAATTCTTGCTGCAGAATAAGGTCCTTCAGTTATAATAGGTATTTGCCAAGATAACCAAGATCTAGATTTAAACCCGATATGCTTTAATCTTCCAGCAATTAAAGCACAAGACACTTGTTCTCCCGTGGACAGCAGAGAGTCATATTCAGCTTTGTCAAAATTATTACTAATTAATTTAGATTTATTAACTAGTTCGTTAGTTACTCCGCTCATGGCAGAGGAAATCACTACTACATTATTCTTCTTCTTTTTATAAGAAGATATAATTTTACATACTTTTTTAATTCTATCGATACTTCCAACAGAAGTTCCACCAAACTTTAAAACAACAGTTTTCATTGATCAAATTTATTTATTATAATTTAATAAATAATTGATAAAATACATCTTAGTTGGTATGTCAACTAATTATCGATTATGAGCACTGTAAATAAAAAAGAAATTGAAAAATTTTCAAAAATGGCGGCTGAATGGTGGGACCCAAGTGGAAAATTTAAGCCACTTCATAAATTTAATCCTATAAGAATTAAATATATTAAAGAAAATATTATTAATAGTTTTAAATTAAAACCCAAACAAAGACCTCTAGAAAAAATCAATATATTAGATATTGGTTGTGGCGGAGGACTTCTATCTGAACCAATGACAAGATTAGGTGCAAATGTAACTGGAATTGACGCATCAAGTAAAAATATCAGTATTGCTAAGTTACATGCCAAAAAAAATAAACTTAAAATTAATTATTTATGCTCATCACCTGAAAAATTAAAAATTAAAAAAAAATTTGATGTTATTTTGAATATGGAAATAGTTGAACATGTAGAAGATATTAATTTTTTTATAAATTCTTGTTCAAAACTTTTAAAAAAAAATGGCCTTATGTTTGTCGCCACTCTTAATAAAACATTAAAATCTTATATATTTGCAATTGTTGGGGCAGAATATGTTTTAAGATGGCTTCCGATAGGAACTCATGACTGGGAAAAATTCGTAAGACCAGAAGATCTTAAAAAAATATTAAGCAAAAATAATTTAAAGTTAGAAAAGTTAGAAGGAATGAATTTTAATATAATTAAAGATGAGTGGACAGTTTCTTCAGACACTTCAATTAATTATATTGTTAAATCTTTAAAACTCTAATTGTCTTTGTCCTCTACCCAAGGTATCATCTGAGCATCGATGCCTTCTTCTTTAAGTTCCATAAGATCTTTCTTGGAAGCGTTTCCATAGATACCTTTAGATTTTTTTTTAGGATTGTAGTGAATAGATCGTGCTTCATAGGCAAAATTTTCACCAACAAACTTAAAATTTTCTTTAATAAATTTTTGATAACTTTTAATTGTTTTTTTAACATTATCGTACTTATCTAGTTGCAAATCGTTTTTTGTATCTTTTTTATTGTTTCTTAAACTAGGTGCCATTAGAGATTTATCTACTGTTTTAGAATTACAAATATGACAGATTAAAAGACGTTTTTTTTTTAATTTTTCAAATTCCTTAGATGAGGCAAACCAACTATCAAATGTTGTTTCGCAGTCTTTGCATGCTAGTTTATATTTAATCATAATATTGAATTAATAATTCTCACAAAATTTTCAATACCACTAACTTCTATAATCTGCGTTAATATCAATATATTTTTTTGTAAAATCCATTGTGTAAACAGTAAAGCTTTTCTTTCCAGTAAATATTTCTATATCAAGATCAATATTTTCATTTTTCATGTACTCTGAAGCTTTTGTTTCATCGTAACCTTGATGTAATTTTCCATCTTGTACAATTTTTAAATTTCCAAATTTAATTAAAAGTTTTTTCAAATTTATTTTTGGTCCAGCTTTACCTATTGCCATAATTATTCTACCCCAGTTAGGATCCTCACCAGCAATTGCAGTTTTAACTAAAGGAGAATTAGCGATAGAAAGAGCAATCTGCTTAGCCTCTATTTCTGATTTACACTTTTTAACATTTACCGTCACAAACTTTGAAGATCCTTCCCCATCTGAAACTACTCTTTTTGCTAGATTTAATAAAACATTACTCAAAGCCTTGTCAAAATTTTGAATTTTTTTGTCATTTATATTTTTAATTTGGGCATTATCTACTTTACCAGTTGCAAAAATAGTTGCCATATCATTAGTACTTGTATCTCCATCACAAGTTATGGCATTAAAAGTTGTTGCTATATTTTTTTTAAGTAGCTTGTTTAAAATATCATTTGAGAGTTTAGCGTCAGTAAATACATAAACTAATGTAGTTGCCATATTTGGATGGATCATTCCTGAACCTTTTGCTATTCCATAAATCTTAATTTTTTTATTTCCAATTGAGCATTCTTCCATTGCTAACTTAGGCTTAGTATCAGTTGTCATGATGGCGAGTGCAGCTTTCATCCAAATAAATTTATTTTGAGTATATTTAATTTTATTGATCAAATTTGGAATTTTATTAAAAATTTTTTCATAAGGATAAGACTCCCCAATAGTTCCTGTGCAACCAAAGATTATATCTTTTGAAGAAATTTTTTTTGGAGCATCTTCATCTTGCTCTTGTTTTTTTGTTAATTCTGATGAAATGAAGCCTGATAGTTTCTTTAAACTTTCATAACCTTGCTTACCTGTAAAGGCATTTGCATTCCGAGTGTTAACTATAAGAGAATAAATTCTTTTACTATTTTGATTTATATTCCACTTAATATTTTCAGATATTATTTTTGACTGAGTGTAAACTGATGCATGATTAGCTCCGTCTCTAAAATAGAACATAGACAAGTCGTCTCTATTATCATTATACAGATTTGCGCTTACCACAGAAATAGATACACCATCAACATGATCAAGGTCTTGAAAATCAATCATTTTGGCATTTTTTGATTTTGAAGATAAAAAGTTTGATAAATTAATTCCCATGGTGTTTAAAATAATTATTTAATACATATATTAAACATTATAAGTAAAGAATAAATCAAATACTCATGTTCAATCCATTAAATCTAATTACGAAATTTATTAAATCTAGCAATCAAAAAGAGTTGGATAGAATTGGTAAAATTGTAAAAACAATAAATTCACTTGAAGATGAATTTAAAAAACTTGATGACTTAGATTTTCCAAAAAAAACACAAGAGTATAAAGAACAAATTAAACAAGGAAAAAACTTGGATGAACTTTTACCACAGGCATTTGCATTGGTAAGAGAGGCCTCAAAAAGAACTCGAAATGAAAGACACTTTGATGTTCAAATAATTGGGGGAGTTGTTCTCCATGAGGGTAAAATTGCTGAGATGAGAACTGGAGAAGGAAAAACTCTTACAATTTCTCTTGCCGCATACTTAAACGCTCTGACTGAAAAAGGTGTTCATATTGTAACTGTTAACGATTACCTAGCAAAAAGAGACTCCATAGAGATGGGGCAAATCTATAACTTTTTAGGTTTATCATCAGGTTACATTAATAATGACCAAGATGATCATGAAAGAAAGAAAAATTACAATTGTGACATAACATATGCAACCAATAGTGAACTAGGATTTGATTACTTAAGAGATAATATGAAATTCTCTGAGAATGAAATGGTTCAAAGAGAACATTCATTTTCTATAGTTGATGAAATAGATTCTTGTCTTATCGATGAAGCTAGAACTCCACTAGTTATATCGGGTTCTGCTGAAGATAAAACTGCTCAGTATCTTGCTGTTGATAAACTTGTAAGACAGTTGAGCGATAAAGATTATGAGATAGATGAAAAAGAAAAAAGTATTCTTTTAACTAATGATGGAATAAATAATGTAGAAAGAATTTTTTCTACTGCTGGAATTTTAAAAAATAATAATTTTTACGATCCAGAAAATTTACATCTAGTACATCATGTCAATCAAGCTCTTCGTGCTAATCATTTATTTGAAAAAGGTAAAGATTATATTGTTAGAGATGAAAGCTTAAAAATTATAGACGAACTGACTGGCAGAATACTTGAAGGTAGAAGATTTGGAGATGGCTTACATCAAGCTTTGGAGGCAAAAGAGCGAATAAATATTCAAGCAGAAAATCAAACCTTGGCTTCAATAACATATCAAAACTATTTTAAACTTTATAAAAAAATATCTGGATGCACTGGAACTGCTGCAACTGAATCTGAAGAATTTTTTGAAATCTATAGTTTAGCTGTTGTGATTATTCCAACTAATAATGAAATGATTAGAAAAGATTATAATGATCAAATTTTCAGAACTGAGGTTGAAAAAAATAATGCAATTATAGAAAAAATTGTTGAGCGTCATGATGCAGGCCAACCAATTTTAATTTTCACATCTAGTATTAACAAGTCTGAAATTTATTCAACCTTGTTGAACAAAAAAAATATTAAACATGTAGTATTAAATGCCAAAAATCATGAAAATGAGGCAGATATAATAGCTAATGCGGGTAAAGAAAAATCAGTAATCATCACAACTAGTATTTCTGGAAGAGGTGTGGATATTCAACTGGGTGGTAAAAAAGGATCTATCGAAGAGGCTCAACTTCAAATAGACAAAAACAAGATAAAGTCCTTAGGTGGCTTATTTGTAGTTGGAACAGAAAGAATGGAGTCGAGAAGAGTTGATAATCAAGCAAGAGGAAGAGCTGGAAGACAAGGTGATGAAGGTAGTTCCATTTTTTATGTAAGCCTTGAAGACGATTTAATGAGAATTTTTGGATCAGAGTCTATGAATAAAATGCTTGAAAAATTAGGACTTAAAGATGGAGAAAGTATTGATCACCCATGGATTAATAAGGCTCTTGAAAGAGCTCAACAAAAAGTAGAAGCTAGAAATTTTGATATAAGAAAAACCTTAATAAAATTTGATAATGTTTTGAATGATCAAAGACATGTCGTATTTTCTCAACGAAAAAATGCAATGAATAGTCAAAGCATATTTGATTATTCTGACGAGTTTTTAAAGGAAATAATTGACGATATCATCAAGTTAAAAATCCAAAATTTGTCGAATCCTAAGAGTAACGAGTTTAGTAATCGCCTAAAACAGATTGTTGGTAAAAGTTTTGACGAGTCAGGATTAAAATCATTAATTTCTGCAAAAGATGGTGAATTAAAAGAAAAAATTATCAACAAATTTTCAGAGTCTCGAGATGAGAGAATAAAAATTTTAGGAGAGGATCATGCAAAAGAAATTGAAAAACGAATTTTCTTACAATCAATTGATCTTAATTGGAAATCTCACATTCAATATCTTGAACAACTGAGACAAGTAATTGGACTTAGATCATATGGTCAGCGAGACCCTTTGGTTGAGTATAAAAAAGAGGCTTTTGATTTATTTTCTAATCTTCTTGAAAAATTAAAATTAGATTTTGTAACTATTCTAATGAATTTAAAAGTTGTTACAGAGCAACAAGAAGAAAAAAAAGAGTCAATGGTAGATCAAATTAAAAGTGGTAAAAAAATTGGTAGAAACGAACCTTGCTCATGTGGATCTGGTAAAAAATTTAAGCATTGCTGTGGTGCTTTATAATTTTAGAGCAGACTAAAAACAGTAATCAATATAGCTAAAGCTGCAATTATTGATCCAATTAAAACTTTTTTTGATTTTAAAATTTTATCAAAATTATTATTTTTAATTGTTAGAGTGCTTAAATCTTCAGAGTTACTGATAAATCCTTGATTTCTTCCAATTTTTAAAAATTTATTTTTTCTTTCATTCATTATTTCTTCAGAGGATAAATCTTTAAAATAATTTAAATTATTTGATATTGATTCTTTTAAACTTTCTAACATTTGATCTCTATCTCTATGAGCACCACCTAGCGGCTCAGGAATAATTTCATCTATAACTTTTAATTCTAACAAATCTTTTGCGGAAAGTTTCATTGCTTTTGCAGCATCAAGCATTTTTTTTGGATCTCTCCACAAAATAGTTGCACACCCTTCTGGAGAAATTACAGAATAAATAGCATTTTCTAACATAATAACTTTATTAGATGAGGCTAAAGCAATTGCACCACCAGAACCTCCTTCTCCAATAATAATTGCCAAAGTTGGAACACTTAGTTCCATACAACATTCAATTGATTTGGCAATAGCCTCAGCCTGACCTCTTTCTTCCGCTCCTACACCTGGATACGCTCCTGGTGTATCAATGAATGATATTATTGGGATATTAAATTTATTTGCTAAATTCATTAATCGAATTGTTTTACGATATCCCTCAGGCCTCATCATTCCAAAATTTCTTTCAATTCTTGACTCTAAATTTTCACCTTTTTCCTGGCCTATTACTAAAACTGATATGCCATTAAACTTAGCAAATCCTGTTAATACAGATTTATCCTCCCCGTAGAAACGATCCCCTGACAAAGAAATGAAATCATCAAACAAATTATCAATAAAAAATTTAGATTTTGGTCTATCTTCATGACGAGCAACCATTGTAGTTTGCCAAGGATCTAGATTTGAATAGATATCTTTTAATTTCTCATCAAGCTCAGCTTGTGTGCTAGATATTTTTTGAGTATCTACCTCTGAAAGACCATCTTGGTTATATGGATCTTTTAATTTTTCTATCTCAGATTCTAAATTTTTAATATCTGTTTCAAAATTAAGATAATTCTTCATGGTTTATTTATATTAGAAACTTAAATTATAAAAAAGGCAATAAAATGATAATTAAAATTATTTTTTAGTATTATTAATTGACTTAAAATATTTAATCGATACAAATTTCATATCGGGAGAGACTAACTACATTTTAGCGCCGAAGGAGCAACCACCCCGGAAACTCTCAGGCAAAAGGACCGATCAAAGCATAACACTCTGGAAAGAGATTAATTTCCGCCGAAGGAGCAAAACTCTCAGGCAAAAATACAGATGGGGTAACAAAAGTGCTATGCCAGATAAATATATAAATATTCATACTCTTAAAGTTTCAGAAAGCTTATCAAATTTTGTTAATGAAGAACTGCTGAAAGATACAGGTGTTTCGACTGATCAATTTTGGTTAGGATTTGAAAAAACTGTTAATGAACTTGAGCCTAAAAATAGAGAACTAATTAATATAAGAGAAACTTTGCAAAAAAAAATTGATGATTGGCATATTAAAAATAAAGGCAATGAAATTAAACTAGATGAATATAAAAACTTTTTGTACGAAATTGGATATTTAAAAGAAGAAGGTGCAGATTTTTCAATAGAAACAGAAAATGTAGATGATGAAATAACTAAAATAGCTGGACCTCAACTGGTTGTACCAATTATGAATGCACGTTATGCTCTCAATGCAGCAAACGCAAGATGGATGAGTTTATACGACAGTCTATATGGAACTGATGTTATAGAACAATCTGAAGATAGTGTATCGGAAAGGTATGATCCATTAAGAGGAGAGATGGTTATAAAATATTCAAGAGATTTTTTAGATAAACATTTTCCACTTAAAAATCTTAGTTGGCATAAAATTACAAGTATTGCTGTTAAGGAAAGCAAATTAAAAATTTTAAAAGGAGCTGATATATTTGATTTAGCTGATGAAGAAAAATTTATTGGTCATAGAGGAGAGGCAGATAACCCTTCAGCAGTTATATTAAAAAATAATAATCTACATATAGAAGTTTTAAGAGACCCAAGAGCGTTCAGTGCTCAACAAGATCACGCAGGGATCAGTGATATTATTTTAGAAGCTGCTGTATCAACCATTTGTGATAACGAAGATAGTGTAGCAGCAGTGGATGCTGAAGATAAAGTTGTTTGTTATAGAAACTGGCTTGGTTTGATGAAAGGTGATCTTAAAACACAATTCGAAAAAGATGGAAAATTATTTGAAAGAAAACTAAATCCAAACAGAAGCTATATTTCAAAAGATGGTAAAGGACTTAAATTACATGGAAGAAGTTTATTATTAGTTAGAAACGTAGGTCATTTAATGACAAATCCTTCGATTATTTTATCTAATGGTAAAGAGGTACCTGAAGGTATCATGGATGCATTTATCACAGTAGCTGCAGCAATTCATGATTTAAAAAATAAAACAAATTCTAGAGTAGGATCGATCTACATAGTTAAGCCAAAAATGCATGGGCCAGATGAAACTGCGTTTACAGATTTAATTTTTTCTAAAGTAGAGGAAATATTAGGTTTAAAAAAATATACTTGCAAAATAGGAATCATGGACGAAGAGAGAAGAACATCTTCAAATTTAAAAGAATGTATTAGAACCTTAAAAAATAGGGTTTTCTTTATTAACACTGGATTTTTAGACAGAACGGGTGATGAAATGCACACTTCAATGGAAGCTGGGCCAATGATCAAGAAAGGAGACATGAAGTCTTCTAAATGGATTTTAGCATATGAAAATAACAATGTTGATGTTGGATTAAAATGTGGTTTATCAGGAAAGGCTCAAATTGGAAAAGGAATGTGGGCAATGCCAGACAAGATGAAAGACATGATGGAACAAAAGACAGGTCATTTAAAAGCAGGAGCTAATTGTGCTTGGGTTCCATCACCTACTGCAGCTGCTTTACATTCATTACATTATCACGAAGTAAATATCTTTGATGAACAAAAAAATATTGCAAATAGAGAAAAAGCAAAACTAGATGACCTTTTAACAGTTCCTGTTGCAAATAGACCAAATTGGTCAGTCGAGGATATTAATAATGAAATATCAAATTCAGCACAAACATTATTAGGTTATGTAGTTAGATGGATCGATCAAGGTGTAGGGTGTTCAAAAGTTCCAGATATAAACAACATTGGGCTAATGGAAGATAGAGCGACACTTAGAATCTCATCGCAACATATTGCAAATTGGATACATCACGGAATAACTACTAAAATTCAAGTTACAGAAATAATGAAAGAAATGGCAAAAATTGTAGACGATCAAAATAAAGATGATCCCAAATATATTAAAATGAGTGATGACTTTGATCGATCTTTAGCATTTAAAACAGCATGTGATTTAATTTTCAAGGGTAAGGCGCAACCCTCAGGCTATACTGAACCATTGCTGCATCAAAACAGATTGAAAAAGAAACTTAATCTGAATTAGAATTTAAGTTAGATCTATTTTTAAAAGCCGAAAACAACGTTCCATCATCTAAGCTTTCAATCTCACCACCTACGGGTAATCCTTGAGCTAATTTAGTAATTTTTGCATTAGTATTTTTTAAACTATCTTGAATATAATAAGCTGTAGTTTGTCCTTCAACAGTCGCACTTGTTGCAAGAATAACTTCCTCTATTTTGTCTCTGTTTACTCTCTCAACTAAAGAGTTAATTAAAAGATCTTCTTTTCTTTGACCAACAGAAGAAATTGTTCCTCCTAAAATATGAAAGTATCCTTGAAAAATATTTGAGTTTTCAATTGACCACTGATCAGCAATATCTTCTACAACACAAATCTTTGTGTATTTTTCTTTTAAACTGTCGCAATTAACACAACCATTTAAATTTGATTTTAATGAACCACACGAGTTACATCTGGTAACATTTTTGTAAACTTGAGCTAGTGTACTAGCCATAGGTTTTACTAATTCATCTCGATTATTAATAAGTTTAAGAACTATTCTTTTCGCAGACTTTGGTCCTAGGCCTGGAAGCTTTGAAATTAATTTAATTAATTCTTCAATCTCACTAATATTTTGCATTAATTATAATGGCCATTTAAAACCAGGAATTCCAAAACCTCCTGTGGCTTTTGAAATCTCTTCAGTGGTCTTTGTTTTTAGTTGTGATTTTGCACTATTATGTGCAGCAACAATTAAATCTTCAATTATCGTTTTATCTTCTTTAATTATCTCTTCAGATAATTCAATTTTTTGCATTTCTCCTTCACCATCAAGAGTAATTTTAACTGAATTAGAGCCCGAAACTCCTTCAGCTTTAATTTCTTTAATTTTTTCTTGGCTTTCTTTCATTTTAGCCTCTAGCTCTTTAGCCTTATCTAAAATCTTTGTAAAATCCGTCATTTTAATCCTCTTTTTTTTCGTTTAACCTAACATCTATAAGTTCTGCATCAGGAAATTTTTCCATTACTTTCTTATAAATTTCTAAACTTTTAACTTCATTCATTAATTCATCTTTTTTATTTTTTTGTTTTTCTTTAACCGACATCTCACCTTTAGATTTGCTAAAAGTAATTATCCATCTTTCTCCAGTCCATTCATAGAGTTTTGAAGAAAGATCTTTTACAAAATCTTTATCTAAATTATCATTAAAGGAAATTTCAATTCTATTTCTTTCAAATTTAACAAGGTTTACATTTTTTTCTAATTCATATTTTAATTTAATTTCTTTTTTTGAGGTACAGACACCAAGAAGATCATCAAATGAATTGATTAAATTTTTATTAATCGTTTTTATCTCTGGTTTATCTTCTGGTTTCTGTTTTTCCTCTTGAGCTATATTTTTTATTTGATTAACAGTTCTAGAATTATCTTGAAAATTATTTTCTTTTTCTTCTTTTGTTGAATGATTTTCTGAAATTTCATTACTTTGGTCTTGATCTAAATTTTTATTTAACTTAATTGAACTTAAATGCATTAATCTTATTAAAAACATTTCAATTGATAAATGTTGATTAGAAACTATATCTAATTCTTCAAGTGAAGATATTGCAAACTGCCAAAATAAAATTAAAACTTCAGAGTTTACCTGATTGGAAATATCTTTAATTTTTGAAAATTCCTCATCATTAAGAGAAAAATTTGTACTTTCTAAAGATAATGAATTTATATTTTTAAAGTAATAAAGTATCTCTAAAAAATCATTAATAAATACTTTTGGCTCAACTCCCTGATCATAAATTTTTCTATAGATATTAATGACTTTTTCCTCTTCACCTCTTAATATTAATTCAAATAAGTTAATCAACTGAGATTTATCAAAATATCCAAAAATTTTTTGTGCAGCATTAAGATCTAGTTCTGTTTTTTCATCTAAGCTTAGCAAAGCTCTATCTAATAACGATAAAGCATCTCTTACAGATCCCTCAGATATTTTTACAATTAGCTTTAAAGCTTCATCTGATGCTTTTCCATTTTCTTTTTCTTTTATATTTTTAATAAACTCAAATAATTCTGATGATTTAATTCTAGACAAATCAAATCTTTGACACCTAGAAACTACTGTAATAGGTATTTTTTTAATTTCTGTAGTTGCAAAAATAAATTTTAAATATTCTGGTGGTTCTTCAAGTGTCTTTAACAAAGCGTTAAATGCTTGTTTGCTTAACATATGAACTTCATCGATTATAAAAATCTTATATTTTGCTGATGTTGGGCCATATCGAGAAAATTCGATTAGATCTCTTACGTCATCCACTCCTGTTTTACTTGCAGCATCCATCTCAAGTACATCAATATGGCTAGAGTCAGTTATAGATTTGCAATTATCACATAAATCTTTTTTGCATAAATTTTCTATACCATTTAAACAATTAAGTGCCTTAGCAACAATTCTAGCAGTTGTAGTTTTGCCAATTCCTCTTATTCCAGTGAACAAGTAAGCGTTTGGAATTTTATCTGCTTTGATTGAATTTGTTATAGTTTCAGCCACCACTTCTTGACCAATAAGATCATCAAAAGTTTGTGGTCTATACTTTAATGCTAATACTTTAGAGTTATTGTTCATTTAATTTATTTTAAGGAGACTAGAACCTGAATAACTGTCTCTACGACTGCTTCCGTTAGGATCTGGTCGGGTTCAAGCAGCATCCACCTCTAGCCTCCAAAACTATTATAGCAGTTATATTTTCTATTCTACAAGAAAAGATTAATTTTTTTTCTCTCTTAACTTATCAGCCTCAAAAACACCTAAGACGTGAAAATCTTCACAATGAAGGCCTAGCTCCTCTAAAGATTTTTGGACTTTTGGGTCTTCAATATGACCATCCAGATCACATAAAAAAAAGAATGAATCGAAAGTATTTTTTTCAGGATAACTTTGTAATTTAGTTAAGTTCACTCCATTAATAGCAAATCCACCTAAAGATTGATAAAGGGCGGCAGGCTTACTTTTAAGCTTAAATAAAAAAGAAGTAATATATTTATTGTTGCCAAATTCAGGTTGAGAAATATTTTTACCCATTACTAAAAATCTTGTTAAATTGCCACTTTCATTTTCAATATTTTTTTTCACAATATCCAATCCATAAATTTTGGCACTCAAAGAAGACGCTATAGCAGATTGCTTAATATCTTTTGTTTTTGAAATCATTTCTGCGGAACCAGCAGTATCTGCTCTGATATGTTCAGCTATGTTATTTTCTTTAATAAATTTAGAACATTGAGACAAACCTTGTGCATGAGAATACACTTCTTTTATATCGCTTAGCTTTGCACCAGGTTGACCTAGCAAATTATGCTCTATTTTTTGAAAATGTTCTTTATAGATATTTAGTCTGTGTTTAAAAATTAAATATTCAATACCAATATTTCCTGTAATCCTATTAGATTCAGGAATAATTATTTTACAATCTGGTTCAAGACCTGCTTTATTAAAACAATCGTCAAAAGTTTTGCATGGAATTATTTCTGCATCTGGATCAACCGCTAATGCAGCTAAATGTGAATATGCCCCAAAAGTACCCTGAAAATAAATTTTTGCCATTAAGCTTTATATTCCATAATTTTTTTTAAGGCTAGATAATCTTCTTCTGTATCAACTCCTATCGGAGAAGAATTTGAAAGTGCAACATTTATTTCAATATTATTGTCTAATGCTCTCAACTGTTCTAGTCTATTCTCAATTTCATTTTTTGATTGATTTAATTCCACAAATTTTTTTAATGTTTCAGTTGAATAACAATAAATACCAATATGATGATATATATTTTCTACCTCTAATGATCTTCTTAAAAAATTATTTGCCTTGGAAAAATGTTCTTTATTTAAATTTTCCTTAGTTACAACTTTTACAATATTTTCATTATCTAGATCTTTAAGGTCTTTGATTTTGGCAGCAAGAGTACCCATTTTAGATTGATTGCTAACCATTTTTTTATTTAAGTTTATAATGTCCTCAATATTAATTGCTGGCTCGTCACCTTGTAAATTCATTATTAAATCTACATCTTTTAATTCTAATTTTTTAAATGCTTCATAAATTCTATCTGTTCCAGTTTTGTGATTTTTACCTGTTAAAATGGCTGAACCACCATTTTTGATTACATCATCTACTATTTCTTGATCCTCTGTTGCAACGACAACATCACCAATATTTGCTTCCTGCGCCCTTCTAAATACATGAGATATAATTGATAAATTGTTTATTTTTAATAAAGGTTTGCCAGGTAGCCTAGTAGCTGACAATCGTGATGGTATAATCGTTAAGGTTTTCATTAATAATTGAATTAATATTATACCTATTAAATAGTAATAGAGGCAAATTTATACATTAAATTTTAGTAATTTTTTAATTTATCGTGATATATGTTCGAAAATAAATTTAGAAAAAATGGATTCTTTTGAAATTAATAAAATAGTAGCTGCTGTATTAATGGTTGCACTTTTAGTTATTGGTATAGGCAAATTATCAAATGTCATATTTCATGTAGAAAAACCAAAAACTCCTGGGTATGCAGTTGAGGTTGAACAAGCTACAACAGTATCATCAACAACAGAAAAAGCTGTAGAAGAAAAAATTGATATAGCCGCATTAATGGCGATGGGAGATATTGCTTTAGGTGAAAAAGTTTTTAAAAAATGTGCTGCATGTCACTCTATTGTTAAAGGTGGAAAAAATAATATTGGTCCTGCTTTATATAATGTAGTTGGAAGAAAAACTGGAGCCGTTACAGATTATAAGTATTCTAAAGCTTTAGCTTCATTTGAAAAAGAATGGACTTTTGAAGAATTAAATGGTTACTTAACAAAACCTGCTAAGTGGATAAAGGGAACAAAAATGGCATTCGCTGGATTAAGAAAAGAAAAAGATAGAGCCTCAGTTATAAAATATTTAAATCAAAATTCAGATAGTCCTGTACCACTACCTTAAGTTTCCAAAACAATATAATAAAATACTTTTTTGTACATGCACTCTATTAAGAGCTTGTTGCCAAACGTGAGATTTTTTTCCTAAAAAAACTTCATCACTTACTTCAGATCCTCGAGGTAAACAGTGTAGAAAAATACAATCTTTCTTTGCATAACTCATTAATTTTTTATCTATTTTAAATTTTTTAAATTGTTCAATTTTTTTCTTTTTATTTCCTTTATCGTTTAGAGATATAACTTTATCTGAAAAGATAACATCAGCCCCAATGACAGCTTTTTTTGGATCATTATAAATGAATATTTTTTTATTATTATTCTTAACCCAAGCTCTAACTTCTTTACCTGGTTCAAAATTTTTTGGACAACCTATACTAAGTTTAAATGAAAATTTTACAGATGCTGCAATTAAACTATCAAGAACATTATTAGAATCTCCTATCCAGCAAATATTTAATTTTGAAATTGGTTTTTTCTTTATTTCTTCAGCAGTAAAAACATCAGATAAGACTTGAGTTGGGTGTGAAGATGGACTTAAACCATTTATTATCGGAATTGATAAATATTTTTTAAAATCTTCAATTTTTTTATCACTATCCGTTCTTAGCATAAATCCATCGCCATAAGTTGATAGTATTTTAGCTGTATCAGATATGCTTTCACCGCCTTGCCCAAGATGCAATTCATTAGATCTTAGAGTCAAAGTTCCTCCTCCAAGCTGCTTTATTGCTAAATAAAAGCTTATTCTTGTTCTAGAACTTGCTTTTTCAAACATTTGGATAAGCATTTTACCTTTTAGTGGTGACCCTTTATCAACCTCTAAGGTACTTAAATTTTTTCTAAGATTTTTTCTTTTTTTTGCATCAACAATAATTTTTCTAAGATCTTTGGCTGGTATATCTTTCAAGTTTATAAAATGT
The DNA here is from genome assembly GCA_028097645.1 of Candidatus Pelagibacter sp. The sequence goes on from JAOHEU010000010.1 coordinate 19,972, forward strand.
TTCATTTTAATTCAATTCTGAACAAACTTTTTTTATTATTTTAAGGGCTAAGTTAATTTCACTCTTTTTTACATTAAGTGGTGGCAAAACTCTAACAACATTTTCTGCTGCTCTTATTGTTAATAAATTATTATCCATTAGTTTTTTTATAAATTTTGTTTGATCTGTTTTAAGCTGTATTCCAATCAATAAACCTCTTCCTCTTATTTCTTTAATAATATTAGGATATTTATTTTGTATTTCTTTAAGATTAGATAAAAAATATTTTGAAATACTTTTCACATTTTTCAAAAACTTCTTATTTGAAATTATATCCATAACTGTATTACCAACAGTCATTGCCAATGGATTGCCCCCAAAAGTAGACCCATGAGTTCCAGCTGTCATACCAGAGGCAACTTTTTTATTCATTAAAACTGCTCCAATTGGAAATCCACCTCCAATGCCTTTTGCAATTGGAACAATATCAGGTTTTACCTTAGATTTTTCAAAAGCAAAAAAATCACCTGATCTTCCAATTCCACATTGTACTTCATCTAATATTAATAAAATATTTTTTTTATTACAAATTTTTCTTAGCTCTCTTAAGCACCAATCTGGAATTACCTTAATACCTCCCTCACCCATAATAGTTTCAATCATTATAGCTGCTGTATTTTTTGTAATTTTATTTTTTAAAGATTGATGATTACCAAAATCAAAGTGATCAAAACCAGTCACTTTTGGCCCAAAACCTTCAGTCATTTTTTTTGAACCACTTGCATATATTGCTGCTAGTGTTCTTCCATGAAAACTATTTTTAACACATAAAATTCTATTTTTTTTTGGTTTTCCGATTGAATAAAAGTATCTTCTTGCAGCTTTTATTGCACCTTCAGTTGCTTCTGCACCACTATTTTGAAACATTACATAGTCAGCAAAAGTTTTTTGTGCTAATTTTTTTGCTAAAATTTCTCCTTCGGGAATTTGAAATGCATTTGAAACATGCCAAAGTTTTTTTGATTGTTTATTTATAGCATTTACTAATTTAGGATGTGCGTGTCCTAAAGAATTCACAGCTATACCTTGAACAAAGTCTAAATATTTTTTTCCATTGGTTGAATATAAAAAACTTCCCTTTCCATACTTAAATGAAATTTTTTTTCTATTATAATTTTTTGCTAGATAGCTCATAATTTTAATCAGTTTTTATAAATTTTAATTATTAGATACAAGTTATGATTGAAAATAGCTTTAAACCAATTTTAACTTACTTTTGTTGATAACTCTTAAATTTTGCTTGTTTAATTTCTTAATATATCAGTATATTGTTATATTTATAAACTATAATACAACATATTGATATGAGCTGGAACGAGGAAAAAGTAAACAAACTAAAAGAACTTTGGGGCAAAGGGAATACTGCAAGCCAAATAGCTGAGATTATTGGTGGTATTAGTAGAAACGCAGTAATTGGTAAGGCCCATAGATTAAATCTTTCAGCAAAAATTAAAACAAGAGCAGCAACCTCAAATCAAAATTTTGAAAACTCTTTGGAAGAAAAAAATATCAAAAACAAAAGAGGAAGAAAAAGTAAATTTAAATCTTTAATTATTGAAAAAGACTTTGAACCAGAAAACCCTAAACAATTAGAGGAATTGGACGAAAGTTCATGTAAGTGGCCAATTGGACATCCTGACGAAAAATCATTTTATTTTTGTGGAAGATCTTCATTAAAAGACTTTTCTTATTGTAAGCTACATCTTTTGTATGCTTATCAACCTAAAGGTAAAAAAGAGGAAGTTACAGACAAAGAAGAAGTTCCAGAATTTATTGAGAAAAAAATAAAATCAGCTTAAGAATAATTAATAATATCTATAACTCTTTATTTGCTAAATATTTTTCTGTGGAAAATTGTCCACCTTCTCTCCACATATAACAATACTTTTTTACTTCCTGATCAAAGAACCTAACACTAGGGACTCCTATATCTGAATTAGTTTTATATTTCCCAGATGAAACATTGTCATATTTTAACAATCTTAATTGGTCTCTTGTTAGTAATGGTGTTGGCAACATTTCAAAAAATCTTGCTGTCAACTCAGCGATGGGTAGTGGAAAAGGTAATAAAATTCTTTTTTTACCAATTAATAACTGTAATTTTTCTAAAAGCTCTTTAAAAGTTATAATTTCTGGACCAGTACATTCAATTATTTTTGAATAAATATTTTTAGAAATTACATGATAAATAGTATCTGTTAAATCAGAACAATGAATTGGTGAAAATTTTGTCTTGCCTTCATAATAAATCGGGAAAAATGGCAATCTATTTAACAAGGTCATAAAGTTAGTAGTAAAATTATCGTCTACAGAATACACTACTGATGGTCTTAAGATTGTAGCTAGCGGAAAATTTTTTAATACATTGCCTTCGCCCTCTAGTTTACTTTTCGCGTAATCAGAGTCTACTGCATCATTTATTCCTAAGGCTGATAAATGAATAAAATGCTTAAGATTATATTCTTTGCAAAGTTTTGATAACAATGAAGGCAAAACTGAGTGAATATTTTTAAAAGTATTGCCTCTTTTTTTTTCAAATAATATTCCAATCAAATTTATGCAAATATCTGCTTTTTTAAAAAGATTTCTAATTTTATCCTCATCAAAAATATTGGCTTCAACTACATCAATATACCCAGCATTTGCCTGTGTTTTTATTATGTAGCTCTTTTGGTGAATATTTCTCGTAACTACAGTAACCCTATAGTTATTTTTTGTTAGCTTTCTAATTAAGTTTCGACCGATTTGCCCACTACCACCAAAAATAAGACAATTTTTTGCTTTCATTTAAATTCCATTATATATGTTTAGAAATGAGTAATAATATTCAACTTCACAAAAATGATTTACCAGATGATTTAGATTTAGGCAATCTAATAGCGGTTGATGGTGAGTTTATGGGTCTTAATGTTAGACGAGATCCTCTTTGCTTAATTCAAATTTCTTCGGGAAATTCTGATGCACATATAATTCAATTTGATAGAAAAAATTACGATGCTCCAAATTTAACAAAATTACTTGCTGATGAAAATACTACTAAGATTTTTCATTACGGAAGAGCAGATATGGCTCATATTAAATATTATTTAAAAACAGATACTAATAACATTCTTGATACTAAAATTGCTTCAAAACTTGCAAGATCTTACTCTGATAGTCATTCACTAAAAACACTAATAAAAGAATTTATTAATATAGATATCAGCAAACAGTTTCAAAGTTCAGATTTTGGAGGTGAATTATCTCCAGCTCAATTGAAATATTGTGCCAATGATGTGTTGTATTTGCATAAAATTCATGAAGAACTTAATAAAATATTAGAAAGAGAAAATAGAATTACTCTTTATAAGGATTGCTTAAAATTTTTAAAAACTAGAGTAAACTTAGATTTAGCATTATTTAAAGATGATATCTGGTCCCACTAATGAATAAAAAATTTATACCATTAGCAAAAAAAGTAATTGATCTTGAGATACAAGCATTACAAAAATTAAAAAAAAAAATTGATAATTCATTTAATAAAGCTGTAGTTGAAATTGCGAAATGTAAATCTAAAGTAATTTTGTGTGGAGTAGGTAAAAGTGGTTTGATAGCAGCCAAAATATCAGCGACTTTGTCTTCAGTTGGCACTCCATCTTTTAATTTATCAGCAAGTGACTCGTCTCATGGTGATTTAGGAAGTATTTCAAAGAAAGATATTTTAATTTTAATAAGCTACTCTGGTAAAACAAGCGAACTAAAAAATATAATTCAATATGCAAATAGAAATAAAATTATTCTGATAGGAATTATGTCAAAAAAAGATTCTATTTTATATAAAGCTTCAGATATTAAACTTGTAATTCCTGAAGTAAAAGAGTCTGGTGGTATTGTGCCAACCTCAAGCACTACTGCACAACTAGCCCTGGGAGATGCATTAGCGATATCTTCTATGCAATACAAAAAATTTGGTAAATTTGATTTTAAAAAAATACATCCTGCTGGTAATCTTGGGGCTCAATTAAAAACTGTTGAAGATGTCATGCTATCAGGCAATAAGATACCTTTCGTTAATGAAAATTTAAAAATGCAAGATGCATTAAAAACTCTTAGTAATAAAAAATTAGGAGTATTAATAATTCAAAATAAGAAAAGAAAAACCTTGGGAATTATCACTGATGGTCAAATAAGAAGATATAATCAAAAAAAATCTGATCTAAGACATGTAAAGGCAAAAGATATTATGACCAAGAATCCAATAGGAATTGAAAAAAATGAGCTAGCAGCAAAAGCTTTATCTATAATGAATTTTAAGAAAATAACCTCACTTTGTGTTCATGATAAAAAAAATAAATCAAAAACAATAGGAATTATTCATGTGCATAATATCTTAAGTGAAAATATTTCATAAATGTTAAAAAAAAAAAAAATTTATTTTATATTTTTTTTTTGTCTCTTTTTATTTCTGGTTTTTGTTTATCTTAAATTTTTCTACATTAAAGATATAGAATTAAATGAAAATTTTGAGGATAAAGCTCCATATAGCTCAAATGTAATTAAAGAAGTAAAGTATGCTTCGAAAGATTTAAATGGGAACGAGTATATAATAAAAGCATTAAAAGGAGAAATAGATATTAAAGATACCAATATTATTTATCTTACATCAGTAACTGCTCTAATCAAACTTAAGGACTCAGATGATATAAAAATTACTTCAAAATTTGGAAAATATAACTTAGAAAATTTTGATACAATTTTTTCAAAAAATGTAATAATAAGCTACATGGAAAATATAATAACCAGCGAATATCTAGACGCATCACCCAAAAGAAATACAATGATTATTTCAAGAAATGTAATTTATAAAAATCCTAAACATATTTTAAAGGCTGATGTAATTGAAATTAATATTAAAACAAAAGATACTAAAATTTCGATGTATCAAGATAATAAAAAAGTAAATATAAAAAGTAGAGATTGATGTGGGAATTATAAAGAAATTTAGAATAAAATCTTTTAAAAACATAAACTCAATTATTGAATTTAATAATGTCTCTCTAAGTTATGGTGAAAGACTTATTCTAGATAATATAAATTTTGAAATAAATGAAGGGCAAATTTTTGGCATGCTTGGTCCTAATGGTGTCGGTAAATCAACTATATTCAATCTACTTATTGGACTAATTAATCCTAAAAGTGGCATAATTAAAATAGCAGGCGAGGATGCCACAAAATACCCAATCTACCTAAGAACTAAAAAATTTAAAGTTGGTTATGTTCCGCAACATGGAGGTTACTTTAATGATTTAACTCTTCATGATAATTTAAAAGCTGTGAGTGAAATTGTAATAGAAAATAAAAATTTAAGAAAAGATAAAATTAATTCTCTAATCACTAAATTTGAATTAGATAACTTAAAAGATATTAAAGCTAAATTTTTGTCTGGTGGACAAAAAAAAAAATTGGTAATTGCTTTATCTCTGATGAGTGATCCCAAAGTGCTTCTTTTGGATGAATGTTTTGCGGCGCTAGATGTGCTTACAATAAAAATGCTGCAGGAAATAATAGTTAATTTACAAAGAGAAAATAAAATCACTATATGCATATGTGACCATCAAGCTAGAGATTTACTAGCTTGCGTAGATATTGCAATGATTTTAAGTAATGGAAAAGTTGTGGCTAAAGATACCCCTTCAAACTTAGTTAAAAATATTAATGCCAAAAATGCTTACTTTGGAGATAGTTTCAAATTTAATTAAGCATTAATGTCTAATTTTTTAGTAATAGAAAAAAAATTAAAAAATTTTGAAAAAAAAATTTCTGTAAGTGGTGATAAAAGTATTAGTATTAGATGGGTGTTACTTGCTTCAATCGCAAGTGGTGTTTCAAAAGCTCAAAATTTATTAATTTCTGAAGATGTTATTGCCGCAATAAAAGCTGTTAGAAAGCTAGGTATTAAAGTTACCTTAAAAGGTAAATTTTGTAAGATTTACGGTAAAGGATTAGATGGGTACAGATACAAAGAAAATCTTACTATTAATGCTGAAAACTCAGGAACTTTAGGAAGATTAATTATGGGTCTATTGATTGATACGCCTAATAAAATAAAAATTATTGGTGATAAAAGTTTATCAAAAAGAGATTTTAATAGAATTGCGGAACCCTTAAAAAAATTTGGTGCAGATATTAAACTATCAAACAAAGGATTGCCCTTAACAATAGAAGGAAGTGAAAATCCTTTGCCAATTAATTATTTAGAGAATAAGGGTTCGGCTCAAGTTAAAAGTAGTATAATTTTAGCAGGCTTAAAAACAGAGGGTAAAACTTTTATTAGATGTAAGCCCAGCAGAAACCACACTGAACTTTTGTGCAAATATTTAAAGCTTCCTTTAAAAGTAAAAAAGAAAAAAAACTACGATTTAATAGAAGTAGAAAAAGCTCAAAAAATAGAACCTCTACATTATAAGATACCGTCAGACATCAGCTCAGCTGCTTTTTTTATAGTTTTAACTGCCCTAGCTGATAGTTCAAAATTATTAATTAAAGACGTAAATATCAATCCTTCTAGAATTGGGATAATTACCATTTTAAAAAAAATGGGTGTTAACATCCAATTTAAAAATAAAAAGAATTATAAAGGTGAACTTACAGCTGATATTTCAATTATTAGCTCTAAAAAACTTAAGGCAATTAATTGCCCACCTACATTAAATAGTGGGGCTATTGATGAATTTTTAATAATTTTTTTAGTTGCGGCTAAAGCAAATGGAGTTTCATATTTTAAAGATATTGGAGAACTTAACCAAAAGGAAAGTCCTAGATTAAAATGGGGTGCAAAAATTTTAAATAAAATGGGAATTAAAACAATAACAACTAATAGCTCTATAAAAATATTTGGCAATCCTAATTTAAAGATTAATAAAAAGATTGTTATTAAAGATTACCTAAAGGATCATCGAGTTTTCATGACAAGTGTAATCGCAGCCTCAGTTTTTGGTGGAACATGGAATATTCATGATAAAGACTCTATCAAAACTTCCTTTCCAACATTCCTAGAAATAACAAATGGTTTAAAAAAATAATGAAAAAAAGAAAAAATATTATTAAAATTGCAATCGACTCTCCTGCTGCTGCTGGAGCCGGGACATTAGCAAAAGCTATCTCTAAACATTACAATCTTTTTTATTTAGATACTGGAAAAATTTATAGAATGATTGCTTATTTAAAAATTAAATTTCCAAAAAAATTTAATCAAAGCTTTATCCAATCTAAGATCAAAACTCTCAAATTAAAAGATCTTGCAAATAAAACATTGTTGTCAGATGAAGTTGGAACAGAAGCATCAATTATATCAAAAGTAAAAAGTACAAGAAAACTTGTTCATTCATTTCAGCTAAATTTCGCCTACAATCCTCCAAAAAACTATAAAGGATCATGCCTTGATGGAAGGGATATTACTTACAATATTGTGCCCGATGCTGATTTTAAATTCTTCATTACCGCAAATGTAAAAACAAGAGCGCTTAGAAGATATAAAGAGCTTAAAAGTCTAAAGAAGGATATTTCCTTTAAAGAGGTACTAAAAAGTATCCAAAAACGTGATAAAAGTGACTATAATAGAAAAATATCTCCCTTAAAGAAAACTAAAGATTCAGTGTTGCTAAATACATCGAAACTTACTAAAAGAGCGTGTTTTTTAAAAATAAAAAAAATTATAGACAGGAAAATTAATACTTAATGGAAATATACAAAGACCTTTCAAATCCAGCATCACAAGAATTCGAAAAATTACTAAATAGCCAACTCTCTAAAATCCAAATTGAAGAAGGTAAAATCATAGAAGGTAAGATCAATAAAATTACTGAAAAATTTGTTTTCTTATTTGTTGAAGGCTTAAAAAGTGAGCCAGTGCTTGATGTGAATGAGTTAAAAAGCATGGGTCTTGGAGAAAAAATAAAAGTTGGTGAAACTATTCCAGTATTATTAGAAAAAATTGAAGATAAACATGGTGAGGTGCTAGTTTCTGCTAGTAAAGCTCAAAAAATTAAAGGTTGGGACAAGCTTGTTGAAGCTTATGAGAAAAATGAACCAATCATGGGTAAAATTACCTCAAAATGTAAAGGTGGATGTATCGTAGAACATATCGATACTGGCTCTCTTATGTTTTTACCTGGATCTCAAATTAGTGACAAACCATTAAAAGATATTAGTCATTTAATGAA
>JAOHEU010000011.1 GCA_028097645.1 Candidatus Pelagibacter sp.
CTTGTGGGAGGACAAAAAGAAAGACCTACCTTAGTATCTTTCTTAATATTTAATAAGTTAAAAATATTCTCATGTTTAAAAGAAATAAATACACATTTCTTATATCCTGATGTTTCAATTATAAGTTTTTTAAGAAGTGATTTTGAAAAAAGGGGTTTAATTTCAATAAAAAGAGCATGTTTGTTGTCTGAGGCCTTAAGCAGATCTTTTAACAGAGGAATAGGTTTACCAAATTTTGTGCTTATTTCTTTTATCTTAGAATAATTTAGATTTTTAACACTTAAGTTTCTTTTTAAAATTCTCTTCAATGTAAAATCATGAAAACAAATAAACTCATTATCTTTTGTGGCATGAATATCTGTTTCAATACCATAACCTTTTTTAAACGACTGTTTAAATGAGATTAAAAGATTTTCTTTAAACAGTTTATTTACTATTCCTCTATGTATTAAATGCATCTTAATTATCTATTTTGGAAAATGCACAAATTTTATTTCCATCAAGATCTCGAATATAGCAATAATAATCACCTGACCTTATTCCTGGAGCTCCTTCATCTTTCGCCCCTAGTTTTATTGCTGTATTATAAAAATTATTCACCAAATCTTTTGAATTAACTAAAAAAGATATCTGGGTTCCATTTCCAAAAGTTGCTTTTTTTTTATTGACAGGATTGGTAACGTAGAATTCAACATCATGAGGCTTTTCGTTTAATGCATAGCCGGCATACTTTTCATTTGTTACCACTCTTTTTAACTCGATTGTATTAAGTAGAGTGTCGTAGAATTTAGTTGCCTTATCAAGATTGTTAGTACCAACCATTACAAAGCCAATCATAAACTACTTCCAGCCTGTAACAGTTTTGACCTCAAGATACTCTTCAAGTCCCCACACTCCACCTTCACGACCATTTCCAGATTGCCGATACCCTCCAAATGGAGTTCCAGAATCTGCTGGTTGACCATTTATATACACACATCCTGATCTTAGTTTTTGTGCAACTCGATGAGCTTTTACTTTGTCTTCGGTTTGCAAATAATTTCCCAATCCATAAGATGTATCATTAACAATTTTTATAGCTTCTTCTTCTGTATCAAATGGAATAATTGATAAAACTGGACCAAAAATTTCTTCTTTAGCTATTCTCATTTCATTAGTGACATCTGTGAATATTGTTGGTTTAATAAAATATCCTTTGTTCAGACCATTAGGCAATTCCGGACCACCTGCAGCTAATGTTGCTCCTTCTGAGATTCCACTTTCAATTAAACTAATAATTTTATCATATTGAGTTTTTGAAATTACTGGACCTATGTGATCTCCCTTTTTTGAAGCTTGATCTACTTGAATTTTATTTGCCTCATCTACCGCATCGTTTACTGCTCTTTCATAAATAGATTTTTCAACTAACATTCTAGTTGGAGCATCACAAGATTGACCCGAATTACTCATTACATTTCTAATACCATCTCTTACTGCATTTTTATAACTATCAGCAAAAACAATATTTCCACCTTTACCACCAAGCTCAAGACAAACTCTTTTAATGGTATCCGCTGCATTTTTTGAAATTAATCTTCCAGCTCTTGTGGAGCCTGTAAATGAAACCATATCAATATCTGGATGACTTGATATTTGTGATCCAACTCCAACTCCATCTCCATTGACCAAATTAAATACTCCTTTTGGAAAACCTACTTCATCAATCATTTCAGCAAATAACATCCCTGAAATAGGTGCTATTTCAGAGGGTTTCAAAATCATAGTACAGCCAGTTGCAAGTGCCGGTACAACTTTAAGAGCTATTTGATTTATAGGCCAGTTCCATGGAGTAATTAACCCACAAACTCCAATTGGCTCATAATAAATATGATTATTAGATTTTTCATCAAAGTGTTCATCAAATTTAAAATCCTTTAATCTTAAAATAAAATCTTCTAAATGATCCCTACCAGAAGCCGTTTGTACGTCTGTTGCCCAATCCATAGGTGCACCCATTTCCAATGAAATAGCCTCAGCCATTTCACTAAATCTTTTTTTATAAATTGAGAGCAATTTTTCTAAATAATCTATCCGCTCCTCTTTAGTAGTTTCCTTCCAGCTTTCAAAAGCAGTTTTAGCTGCTTTAACTGTAAGATCGGTATCTTCTTTTGAGCCCAATGAAATAGTCGCAAAGGGTTCTTCATTACAAGGATTGATAACCTCACAATCATTCTCTTTATAAGGGTTTACCCATTCACCATTAATATAGAATTTTCTTTTATCTAACATTTTATTTTAACTTATCACAATAATTATATTTCATACCCTTTTTCTTCAGACTCATTATCAGTAAGCTCTTCTGGAAATCCTTTTGCTCTAAATTCTATATTATTAATATCTTCCATTCTTTTAACAATCATAGAAGACCAAGCTCTAGAACCGTATTTTTTTTGACCATCTTTAAAAATTTCAACAACTTTAGGAGAAATTTCTAATGGAGCACCTAATTTTTTTGCAAGATCATCAAATAAGCCAGTGTCTTTTAAAACTAAATCCATAGTAAAATTTATATTATAAGAACCATTTAATATGACTTGGCTTTCAGTTTCATGGACAAAAGAATTTCCTGAGGAAACAGCAATTCCTTTATAAGTTTTAGTAAGATCTAAATTTGATTTTTTAGCAACCGTCCAAGCCTCACCAAGAGCAACTAAATGAACAGAAGCCAAATAATTGGTAATAACTTTTAAAACGGTTGCGCTACCCAATTCACCGGTATGTAAAATTTTTCTTCCCATTACTGTTAATGCAGGTAAAATTTTATCAAATGCATTTCTTTCACCACCAACAAATATCACAATGTTCCCTGTAGCAGCTCTATGACATCCTCCACTAACAGGCCCATCTAAAGGGATAGCTTTTTTGGCAATTATTTTTTTGCCGATTCTCTTAATCTCAGCTTCATCTGTTGTACTCATTTCTAACCAAATTTTATTTTCAGATAATCCACTGATAACACCATCATCTGCCTCCATTACCTCAGCGCAAATTTTAGGAGAGGGCAAGCAAGTGATAATTAAATCAACTTGTTCAGCTAGTTCTTTTGCAGAATTTACAACTTTTGCTCCTAAATCTTTAAATGATTGAGTAAGATTTTTATCTAAATCTCTAACTGTTAAATCAAAGTTATTTCTTAACAAACTTCCTGCCAATTTCCCCCCAACATTGCCCAAGCCAATAAAACCAACCTTCATTAATTTCTCCTTAATTTTGATGAATATTTAGGTGCTGATGTTATATTTGTTTTAAAAATTATGCACTCTGTAAAAATTGAACCAAAATATGCAGAACTTTCAAACCCTAGAGTGGGATTAATTGCGCTAGCTACTGATTTTAGAATAGAAAAAGACTTTATGAGCGTCATTAAAGATCAAAACATAGATTTTTTTGTTAACAGAATTCATTGTTTCTTTCCTTTGACTAGTGAAAATTTAATTAAGATGTCAGGCAATGTTACCGAGATATCAGAAGATATTTTGCCAAATGAAAAATTAGATTGTGTTGTTTACGGATGCACCTCAGGAACTATTGCTGCGGGATATGAAAATATTAAAAAGAAAATTAATTTAGCAAAACCTGAGGCTGAAGTCACTACTCCAAGCACAGCTGCAATTAATGCATTAAAAAAAATGAATGTTAAAAAAATTGCAATTTTTACTCCATATTCAAAAGTTTTAAATGATGAAGTCATTGATTATTTTAAAAGTGAAAACTTTGAAGTTTCTTCAAACGCATATTTTGATATTTTAAGTGATTTAGATATTGGTAAAGTTGATGAAGAATATCTTTACGAAACTTTATCAAAGATGGATTTAGGAGATGCTGACGCTCTCTTTATTTCTTGCACAGCTTTACCGGCACTTTCTATTATTGATAAACTAGAGAAAAAATTAAACAAAGTGGTTCTTTCAAGTAATCAAGTATTAATTTGGGACACATTACAATCAATTGGAAAAAAAAATTCTATTGAAGGGTTTGGAAAATTATTTAAGAATTAGGTATATGGATTTTACTAAAGAAGAATATCAACGAAGATTAAAAAAAGTTCAAAAAATGATGCAGGAAAAAGGCATTGAGCTATTAATTTCACATGATACGAATAATTTAAATTATTTAACTGGCTATGATGCTTGGTCATTCTATTATGCCCAATGTGCAATCGTTCATGTAAATGCTGAAGAGCCTTTATGTTTTGTAAGAGCACAAGATTCAGGAGGAGCTTATATCAAAACATATCTTAAAGATGAGAACATTATTGTTTACGATGAAAATTATATTCATACGTGGCCCAAACATCCCTATGATTATTTAGTTGAAATAATTAAAGAAAGAAAATGGGATATGTTATCTGTTGGAGTTGAAATGGATGCTCATTATTATACTGCTTTTTGTCATGAAAAAATTAAACAAGGTTTACCAAATGCTAAAATAGTAGACAGTGATAGACTTGTTAACTGGGCAAGATTAGTAAAATCTGATGCTGAAATTGGATATATGAAATCTGCAGCATTAATTTCTCAAAAAGCAATGAAAACTGCAATGGATGTAATTAATCCAGGAGTAAGACAGTGCGATGCAGTAGGAGAAATTCAAAAAGCATTATTTTATGGAACAGAAAAATTTGGTGGTGAGTATTCAAGTATTGCAACTTTATTGCCAACTGGAAAAGGAACTTCAGCATCACATTTAACTGCAACACAAGATAAATTTGTCGAGGGAGAGGCAACTATTATTGAATTATCTGGAGTTTATAAGAGATATCATGCACCAATGGCTAGGACAGTATTATTAGGTAAACCTGACCAACTAAAAATTGATACAATGAAGAAAACTATAGAAGCTCTAGAAACAGGTATTAGCGCCGTAAAACCTGGAAATACAGCAGATGATGTGGCTCAAGCTTTTTGGAAAATATTAGATAAATACGGTATAGATAAAAAATCAAGAACTGGTTATTCAATTGGAATTGGTTACCCACCTGATTGGGGCGAACATACTCTTAATATATATAAAGGAGACATGACTGTTTTAGAACCCAATGTTTGTTTTCATATGATTGCAGTGATGCAATTTGGTGATTGGGGTGTAGAGGCATCAGAAGCTATTAGAGTTACAGAGACTGGTAGTGAATTATTTTGCAATATGAGTAAAGAATTATACATTAAATAAATTACTTGATTATCAATCTAACAAATGTTTTAAAGTAGTATGGGTAATGATCACTTTGTAAGATTCGAAAATGTAGACAAAAGTTACGACGGTAAGCAACTTGTTGTAAAAGGTTTAAATCTTGATATTGCTGAAGGTGAATTTGTGACAATGCTTGGACCTTCTGGTTCTGGTAAAACCACATGTTTAATGATGTTAGCTGGTTTTGAAACACCAACTAATGGACAAATTTATTTGGATAACAAAGTTATCTCTGATATTCCTCCTCACAAAAGAGGAATTGGAATGGTATTTCAAAATTATGCTTTGTTTCCTCATATGACAGTTTATGAAAACTTAGCTTTTCCATTAAGGGTTAGAAAAATTCCAAAAGATGAAGCGGATAAAAAAGTTGATAAAGCATTATCAATGGTATCGCTTCAAGGCTTTGAAGCCAGAATGCCAATGCAATTATCAGGTGGACAACAACAAAGGGTGGCTGTTGCAAGATCATTAGTGTTTGATCCACAATTAGTATTGATGGATGAACCATTAGGTGCGTTAGATAAAAATTTAAGAGAAAGTATGCAATATGAAATTAAACATATTCATGAAAGTATTGGTGTAACTGTTGTTTATGTAACCCATGATCAAACAGAAGCTTTAACGATGTCTAATAGAATTGCAGTTTTCAATGATGGAAAAGTTCAGCAACTTTCAAGTCCTGATGAATTATATGAAAGACCAGTTAATTCATTTGTTGCAGAGTTTATTGGAGAGAACAATACTTTTGCAGGTGAAGTAACAGATGTGTCAGGTGATAAATGCAAAGTTAAACTAAATTCAGGTACAGAAATTTTGGCAAATCCAATTGTTGCGAAAGCAAAAGGAGACAAAACTACAATATCTCTTAGACCCGAAAGAGCATTAATTGATTCGGACACTCAAATGGATAATAATCATAAAGGTAAAATAGAGGAAGTCATTTACCATGGTGATCATACTCGATTAAGAGTTGATCTATTAGGAAATAACCAATTTATTCTTAAAGTACCTAACAGCTCTAATAGAATGGATATTAAAGAGGGCAGAGAGATCAATATTGGTTGGAACAGTGTTGATTGTAGAGCTCTAGATCCCAAATAATCTTCTAAAGTTTTAACTTTAAAAATAAAGACAATAAAGCCTTAATCAGCTGTTGACTAAGCTGACCTATATTGTTTTACTTTAACTTTATAAAAACTAAACGTTAACGTTAAACTAGGAGAATAAATGAAAAAAATAAGTAAATTATTACTTGCTCTTTCTTTTGTACTTTCTGTAACAACTTCAGCATTTGCAGTTACTGTAGTGTCTTGGGGTGGAGCTTACACAGAGTCACAAAAATTGGGTTACGGTGATCCTACAGCAGCGAAACTTGGAATACCTGTTAACTGGGTAGACTACACTGGTGGATTATCAGAAATTAAAGCTCAAAAAGAAGCTGGAAAAATAACTTGGGATATCATTGATGTGTACGCAAAAGACACAATCATTGGATGTGACGAAGGTATTTTCCATGAATTCGATTTTGATAAAGATTTTGCACCTGCTCCAGATGGAACACCTGCAAGTCAAGACTTCTTTACTGGCATGCCTTCTAAGTGTGCAGTTGGAAACATCCTGTACTCTTGGAACTATGCTTATAATGATGCAACAATTGGTGATAAAAAACCAAGCACATTAAAAGACTTTTTTAATACTAAAAAGTTTCCTGGTAAAAGAGCTATTTACAAAGGTGCAATGTCTAACTTAGAAATTGCTATCACTGCAGACGGTGTAAACCCTGGTAAAGGTTCTGACTTAACTTACAGAAAACTTGAAGCAGATGGTGGTATTGATAGAGCTATGAATAAGCTTAAAGCACTTTGTACAGATCCAAATGGTGGATGTGTATTCTGGAATGCTGGAGCTCAACCGCCAGAACTATTAGCTAATGGTGAAGTAGTAATGGCTACTGGTTGGAATGGTAGATTCTTCAATGCGCAAATGGAAGGAACTCCACTTGTACAAGTATGGGATGGACAAATTCTTGACTATGAATATTTTGCATTAGTTAAAGATGGTCCAGGTTATGCTGATGGTTCAGCAATGAAAGTACTTAGAGAAATGACAAGTACTGAAATGCTAGCAGGAAGTGCTAAGTACATCGCATACGCACCTTGGAGAAAATCTTCAATCGCTATTATGGAAGCAGGAGAGCCTTGGTTTAAAGATGGTAAGACTAACATGGTACCACATATGCCAACAGCTCCGGCTAACACTAAAAAATACATCCTAATGAACCCTGATTTCTGGGCAGATAACCAAGATGAAATCGGTGAGAAATGGGAAGCTATGAAAGCTGGTCTATAATTTAGTTTTGTAGATTAGTATTTTATACTATATTGAAAGGGCAGTTATTTATAACTGCCCTTTTTTATTATGAGCAAAGAACAAATATTATCATCTGACGGAATACCACTAGAACTTAGTTTAAAAAAAGCTGAGAGAAAAAATAAACTTAAAGCGTTATTTTTAGTTGGTCCCCTACTTTTATTTATTTTAATTACTTTTGTATTCCCTATCGGCGATATGCTTTTTAGAAGTGTGGATGATCGAATGATTACTAAAATGCTTCCAAATACTTTTAAAGCTTTAGAGACTTGGGACGGCAAAGAGTTACCAAGTGAAGAAGTATACAAAGCATTTTATGATGATTTTTACCCTCTAGCTATGGCAAAAAAATCAGGAAAATTATACCAGAGATTAAATTATGAAAAATCAGGATTCAGCAGTGGGTTAAAGAAAACAAATAGAAAAATAAAAAAATTTGAGAAGGCTAATTATAAAGAGCAGTTTATGAAAACTCATAAAATATGGAGAAAAGTTGAGTATTGGACTGCTTTAAAAAATACTGCCCCTAACTGGTCTTATGCAAAATACTTAAAGGGTTTAGATTTAAAATTTGACGAAAATCGAAATATTATTCAACAAGATGAGGACAGAAGAATTCATAAAATTCTTTGGATGAGAACTCTTAATGTTGCTTTTTGGGTAACTGTTTTTTGTTTCATTCTTGCTTACCCAATTTCACATTTATTGGCAACACTTCCAATGAAATACAGTAATTTACTAATGATTTGTGTGCTTCTACCTTTCTGGACATCGTTATTGGTTAGAACCTCAAGTTGGATGGTTCTTCTGCAGCAACAAGGACCCGTTAATGATTTAATTGTCTGGCTAGGATTAGCAGCAGACGATAACAGACCAGAACTAATGTATAATGTAATTGGAACTTTTGTTGCAATGACACAAATACTTTTACCTTTTATGGTTTTACCTTTGTACAGTGTCATGAAAACTATTTCTCCAAGCTTAATGAGAGCTGGAAAATCTTTAGGTGGAACACCTTTAACATCGTTTGTAAAAATTTACTTTCCATTAACAATTCCAGGAATTGGAGCTGGTTGTTTATTGGTTTTTATCCTTGCTATTGGATATTATATTACTCCAGCATTAGTTGGAGGAGCTAGCGGATCTTTGATTAGTAATACCATTGCTTACCATATGAAGAGTTCATTGGACTGGGCTTTTGCATCAGCGCTTGGAACAATGCTATTGGTAGGAGTACTTACAATTTATTGGATTTATAACAAACTTGTTGGAATAGATAACATTAAACTTGGATAATTAAATTATGGCATTACCTAACCACACACCTTGGAATTATAGAGTTTGGCACTACACATATTTATTCTTTTGTGGTTTAGTATTTTTCTTTTTAATTGCACCTTTATTTGTAATTTTACCTCTTTCATTTAATGCTGAACAATACATTCACTTTTCAGCAAAAATGCTAGCACTCGATCCTGAAGGATTTTCTTTGAGATGGTATGAAGACATGATTTATGGAACCAAAAACCCATGGGGTCTTGCAACTAAAAATAGTTTAATCATAGCATTCTTTGCAACTATTGGATCAACATTGCTTGGAACAGTCGCAGCACTAGGTCTGAGTAGTAGACACATGCCTTATAAAGCTGCTTTTATGGCATTATTGATTTCACCAATGATTGTTCCATTAATTATTTCTGGAACAGCAATATTTTTCTTTATGGCAAAGGTGGGTCTAGCAGCAACTCACACAGGAATTATTATTGCACATATTATTTTGGGAACACCTTTTGTGGTAATTACTGTTACTGCAACTCTAACAGGATTTGACCACAGTGTAACGCGTGCAGCTGCAAGTTTAGGAAGTAATCCTGTTCATACATTTAGAAAAATTACATTGCCGTTGATTATGCCAGGGGTTATCTCAGGGGCGTTATTCGCTTTTGTAACTTCTTTTGATGAAGTTATAGTTGTATTATTCTTAGCAGGATTAGAAAACACAACCATTCCTATTCAAATGTGGGTTGGATTGAGAGAACAATTAAGCCCAACTATTTTGGCAGTTGCAACATGTTTAATTGTGATGTCGACATTAATTCTAGTAAGTGCTGAGCTACTTAGAAGAAGATCAGATAGACTTAGAGGAATCAATAGATAATCAATTTACAGGTCAATTTTTTTTCAATATAAAACTCGTCTCAAGATTAAATTATGGATATCAAAAAAGTTGTAGTAATTGGATCAGGAACTATGGGTAGTGGAATTGCAGCCCACTTATGTAATGCAAATGTACCAGTTACATTATTAGATCTTACTACTGAGATTTCTGAAAAAGCGAGAGATAGAATATTTAAATCAAAACCACCGTTATTATTAGATAAAAATCAAATTAATAATATTAAAGTAGGAAATATTAGTGACAATTTTGATGTAGTTAGAGAAGCAGATTGGGTAGTTGAAGCAGTAGTTGAGAGAATTGATATCAAGCACAATATTTACGAAAAAATTTTCAAAAATAGAAAAGAAGGAGCAATCGTTTCATCCAATACATCATCTATCCCCATTAAAGTTTTATCTGAAAAATTAACTCCAGAAGAAAAAAAAGATTTTTGTATTACTCACTTTTTTAATCCTGTCAGATACATGGGTTTATTAGAGATTGTTAAAAATGAGAATAATGATTTAGATAAAATTAATTCTCTTAAAAAGTTTTGTGAAGTAGATTTAGGAAAAGGAGCTATTGTTTGTAATGATACTCCAGGATTTCTTGGTAACAGAATTGGTGTTTTTGCAATGCAAGTTGCAATGACCGAAGCCTTTAAGATGAAATTAAGCATAGAAGAAGCGGATGCAATATTTGGAAGGCCAATGGGTATTCCAAAAACTGGAGTTTTTGGCCTTTATGATTTAATCGGAATTGATTTAATGGCCGATGTTCTTAAAAGTTTCATCAAAGAATTACCAGAAAATGATCTTTTCCAAGAAGTTGCTAAAGAAATTCCTTTAGTTAAAAAATTAATTGAGACAGGTTACACTGGTCGAAAAGGTAAGGGTGGTTTTTACCGAATGAATAAAACTGGTGCAACCAAGGTTATGGAAGCAATTAATCTTGAAACTGGCGAGTATTCTGCAAGTCAAAAAATTAATGTGGGTTCAGATAAAGTAGATTTAAAATCTTTAATTTTAAGAGAGGATAAATTTGGAGAATACGCTTGGTCTGTTATTTCTAAAATTATAAAATATTCATCTTCATTAGTTCCAGGAATTACTAAAGATTTTAATGATATAGATGAAGCAATGAGATTAGGCTTTAACTGGGCAAAAGGTCCATTTGAAATGTTAGAAGAGATTGGTGTTGAAAACTTTTTTAATAAAATTGATGAATTTGAAGGAAATGAGTTCTTAGAAAATTTATCTAAAAGTAAAAACCAGGATTTTTATGGTTCGAGACAAAAATATACTGAGATCGAAACATTAGGAAAAGTTAAAAAAAAAGCAATTAGTGCTGATGGAAATAGCTCAGCAAAAATTTATAGATTTAACGATTATAATATAGTTGAGTTTACGACTAAAGCTAACGCACTTGATTATGATTCAATGGACGCACTTAAAAAAGCAACTGACAAACCTCTAATTATTATAAACGAAAGTATGCAATTTTCTGCTGGAGTGAATTTAACCTATACAATGGATTTTGCAAACAAAGGTGATTTTAAATCAATTGAAAAATTTATTAAATATTTTCAAGAAACATGTAAACACTTAAAATATTCTGAACACCCGGTAATTTCAGCACCCTCAGGCTTAACACTTGGTGGAGGATTTGAGGTAATGGTTCAAAGTAATTTTGTAGCTTCACATACAAATATTGTTGTTGGTTTGGTAGAGACTATTGTTGGCTTAATTCCAGCAGGTGGTGGATGTAAAGAAATGCTAGCAAGATGGCTTGAAACAGAGGAAGCTAAAAAAGACACAAATTATGCGTCCCTTAAAGTATTTGATATAATTGGGTATGGTAAAACTGCTACTTCACCAGTCGAAGCAGAACCCATGAAGTATTTAAAAACTGAAGATAAAAAAATTATGAATAGAAATAGTTTATTGGAGGTTTCATTAGAAATTTTGAACAATAATAAAGATTTCAAAGCACCATCAGAGGTAAAATTTAATCTTCCAGGAAAGACAGTCCTCCCTGAAATGAATAAAATTTTAGAGAAATTATATAATGACAAAGTTATCCTTGATCATGGTTTAAAAGTGGCTCAAGAACTGGCACATGTGTTGAGTGGGGGTGATACTTCAATTGACAAAACATTATCAGAAGATGATTTGTATAAGTTAGAGCTAGATGCTTTTATGAGACTAATTCAGACCAAAGAAACTCAAGATAGAATTAAGCATACACTTGCAACAGGTAAGCCACTAGTAAATTAATTTTTACTTAAACATCTTAACTGTATTTATAAAATCAGGTCTAAGGACATATTCAGATCTATGAGAATATCTAATTTTTTCTAATATTTTAATGCCATAAATCACTTTTCCAATTGGAGTATATTCGCCCTCAAATAATGGTTCATCATCAAGAATAATAAAAAACTGACTATCTTCAGTATCATATTTTAAGGTTCTCGCTAAACCAACTGAACCTCTTTCAAAATTAAACTCAGCATCAATTTCTGATTTAATAGTTCCAAAACCTGATTTCCCAGTTCCAATTTTTCCATAATCTAACTGATTTTTTTTACCAAACTCAAGATCTCCGGCTTGAACCAGTTTATCTTTAATTACTCTGTGAAAAGCAACATTGTCGTATGCTTTTAAATTAATTAATTTTTTAAATCTCTCAACACCATTTGGAGATATTTCAGGATAGAGTTCAATGATAACATTTCCACATTCAACATTAAGAACAACAATATTTTTCGGCTTTTCAAAATTAATTTTCTGAGGATCAAAATTTTTTACAAATAAACACTTATTTTTTATAACAACAGTAAAACCTAAAGCAAAAATTCCAAGTACTATTAAAAAAATAAAAATCAATTTTTCATGTAATGAAGCTTTAACTTTTTTTATCATGTTTAAAATACAAAAGTATTATCAATTTCTTTTAATTTATCTCTAATAAATTGAATTTTTTTATTCAAAATTTTATCATCTGAAATTTTATAATTCCCAGTTATTAAATGAGAATATACTTCAGCCATGTCTTCAGATGGAATGGTCATTGAATATTCAGTGAAAAAACCATTGGTATTTTTATAGGTATCAAGTCCTAATTTTTTTGAGCAAGTAGAGCAATCTGCATATTTAAAACTTGGCTCATTAAATTTTTTCCATTCATCCTCATTAAATAAATCTTTAAAACCATCATTTATAATATGAAATAATTCATGGTGGATTACTCTTTCAAAATATTTTTTATTAAATTTTAAATCTATAATTAATGTTTTCATCACGTGATCAGGAATTCCAGCTGTATTTATTCCTGAAATAGATAGGTTTTCACACATGACAATATATTTTAGATTAATTTTTCTTAAAAATTCTTTTGAGTACCTTTTCAAATTGTTGGATATTATCTGGTATTTTTCATCATACGTCTTCTTATCTGAGTTGTTGCAGACTATATTTTTTTGAACACCAAGTCTAAAGGGTTTGGTTGTATAAAAATATTTAAGTTTATTAGGAGTTTTTAATTCATAGATTTCTAAATTTGGGATTTTGATTAGATTATAAATGGAGTTAGAATTTGCTGAGGTTATTAAAAAAAATGATATTAAAACTAGCTTAAAAATCCTCATATACATAATTTAGATGATATTCGATTTAAAAAGAATGTGGTACATTTTGTTTATAAATGAAAAAAGAACGTAATAAAAATCCAATTCAACCTGTTAGTGGAACAAAAGTTCCAAGATTTGCAGGTCCATCAACATTTGCAAGACTACCAGAGTTAAGAGATGTTGAAAGTTGTGACGTTGCAATTGTAGGAGTACCATTTGATGCAGGTACAAGTTACAGACCCGGTGCAAGATTTGGACCACAAAGTATTCGACAAGCTTCAAGACACTTAAGAACTAATTATCATCCAAGTTATGATGTTGAACCTTTTAAAGTTCAACAAGTAGCAGATGCAGGCGATATTACCTGCAATCCATTTAGTATTGATGAAGCCATAAAACAAATTGAAGTTGGAGCAACAGATCTATTAAATAAAGTAGGTGGTATAATTAGTTTAGGCGGTGATCATACTATCGCTGTCCCACTTCTTAGAGCAATTAACAAGAAATGTAATGGACCAGTATCATTAGTTCATTTTGATGCTCATCTTGATACTTGGGACACTTATTTTGGAGCTCCTTATACACATGGCACTCCATTTAGAAGAGCTAGAGAAGAGGGATTGTTTTTAGATGATGCTTCAATGCATGTTGGTATTAGAGGTCCACTTTATAGTAGAGATGATATTAAAAATGATGAAAGTTTTGGGTTTAAAATAATTCACTGTGATGAATTTCAAACAGAGGGAACGGATAAAATTGCAGAAAGAATTAAAAAAAGAGTTGGTGATAATCCTTTATATTTATCAATCGATATTGATGTACTTGATCCTGCTTTTGCCCCAGGTACAGGGACACCAGAGATCGCAGGAATGACCACAAGAGAAATGGTAAATGTCTTAAGAGGACTTTCAGGATTAAATTTAGTTTCTGCTGATGTTGTTGAAGTTTCACCTGCATACGACCATGCTGAAGTAACCTCTTTAGCTGCAGCTACAATTGTTTACGAGCTTACAAATCTATTTGCAAAATCATAAAGAAAGGATAGTTATAAGAAATGTTGGATAAAAAAAATTTTTATATTAATGGTCACTGGGTTGCTCCAAAAAAACCTAATGATTATAAAGTTATAGATCCATCAACAGAAGAAGAGTGTGCGGTAATATCTTTAGGTGGAGTTGAAGATGTTAATGATGCCGTAGGTGCTGCAAAAAAAGCATTTGAGACTTGGGCATTTTCATCAAAAGAAGAAAGACTAGAATATTTAGAAGCTTTATATGCTATTTATAAAAAGAGATGGGCAGACATGGCTCAAGCAATTTCACTCGAAATGGGAGCGCCAATTGATTTTTCAACTCAACTTCAAGCAGGCACAGGGGCAAGTCACATCAAATCTTATATTAGAGTTTTAAAAGAATATACGTTTGAAGAAATATTAGGAGATCATGCTCCAAATAATAAAATTTTACATGAACCTAAAGGTGTTTGCGCATTGATTACACCTTGGAATTGGCCAATGAACCAAGTTTGTCTAAAAGTAATTCCAGCTATAGCAACTGGTTGTACGATGGTACTTAAGCCATCTGAAATTGCTCCTTTATCTTCTATGATATTAGCTGAGATGATTGATGAAATAAAATTACCAAAAGGTGTTTTTAATTTAGTTAATGGTGATGGAGCTGTGACAGGCGATGCATTAACAAGTCATCCAGATGTTAATATGGTTTCATTTACAGGCTCTACAAGAGCAGGTGCTTTAATTTCTGAAAATGCAGCAAAAGATTTTAAAAGAGTAAGTTTAGAACTTGGCGGCAAAGGAGCCAATATTATATTTAAAGATGCAGACGCTGAAGCAGTTGAAAGAGGAGCTTTAAGATGTTTTAGAAATACAGGACAATCTTGCAATGCACCAACAAGAATGTTGGTTGAAAAATCTATGTATGATGAAGCAGTTGAAAGAGTTAAAAATTTTGCAAACTCAATGAAAGTTGATGTCGCAACAAAAGAGGGTGATCATATAGGACCAGTAGTTTCAAAAACTCAGTTTGATAAAATTCAATCTTTAATTCAAGTTGGAATTGATGAAGGTGCAAAATTAGTAGCTGGTGGAACAGGAAAACCTGATGGTTTAGACAAAGGTTATTTTGTAAAACCAACAGCTTTTGCAGATGTGAATAATCAAATGCAAATTGCTAGAACTGAAATTTTTGGACCAGTGTTATCAATTATACCTTTCGAGACAGAGGATGAAGCGATTGCAATTGCAAATGATACTCCTTATGGACTTTTAAATTTTATTCAAACTCAAGATCAAGAAAAGGCTAACAGAGTTGCAAGAAAACTTAGATCTGGAATGGTTGATATTAATGGTGCTGGTTTGGCGCCTGATGCACCATTTGGCGGATACAAACATTCTGGTATTGGTCGTGAGGCTGGTAAGTTAGGGCTTGAAGAGTATCTTGAGGTTAAAGCAGTAAGTGGTTGGAACGATTAATTAGGAATAGATTGTTTATTTATTCCATCCAAAAGATTTAAACATTTTTTAAGTTCATCTAATACTATAAACTCATCAATTTTATGAGCTTGTTCAATTGATCCAGGGCCACAAACTACTGTGCTAATTCCTATTTCTTGAAACAAGCCTGCTTCAGTTCCAAATGAAACTACTTGTCTAGAATTGTCACCAGTTAAACTAGAGATTAATTCACAAGCATCTGATTTATCTTCTCTATCAAATCCAACTATTTCACCAATGATATCTTTTTCAATTGAAGCGTTAGGAAAAACTTTTTTCATCTCAGGTAATAAAACTTCATTTGCATATTTATCAATTTGTTGATTTAAAAATACACCATCTTCTTTAACAACTGGTCTTGTTTCCCAATTAACATGACACTTGTCTGCAATTACATTGTGAGCGATACCACCAAACACACCTCCAATAGAAAGCGTTGAATGAGGCGGATCAAAAATAGAGTCTTTAGGCGCTCTTTCTCTAAGTTTTTCTCTAAGTTCAATTAATTTATTTACATATCTTGATGCATATTCAACAGCACTGACACCTTTATGTGGCGCTGAACTATGTCCAGCTAATCCTTTAAAGTAAGTTGTGTATTCATAACACCCTTTGTGAGCATCAATAATTTTCATATTAGTCGGCTCACCAATAATACAAATACCATCTTTAATATCTCTTTTTTTTAACTCCTCTATTAGTATTGGAGCTCCCTGACATGCAGTTTCTTCATCGAAAGTGAAAGAAAAATGAATATCTCTATCTAAATTTGATTTTGAAAAAGTGGGTGCGTAGGCTAAAGCACAAGCAATAAATCCTTTCATGTCACAAGATCCTCTACCATATAATTTGTCTCCTTTTATAGTCGCTGTGAAAGGATCTGAGCTCCATCCTTTTGAAACTGGAACCACATCCGTGTGGCCAGATAGAATTATTGGTTTTTTTGTTTGAGAACTTTTAGCTTTTAATGTTGCAAATAGATTTACTCTTTTTTCATCATCATCGTACGTTCTAAATGAAGTGGCCCCAAGTTTTTTTAGGATATCATCACAATAATCAATTAATGAGCTATTATCTTCTCCTGAAATAGTTTTAAAACCTATTAGGTCTGTTAGGATTTTAACTGAATTATCGAATAATTGTTCTGAATTATTTGCTGTACTCATTTTTAAGTTCTACTATATATTAATTATATGAAAGAACAAATCACCTTTAATGACTTTGATAAAGTAGATATTCGTGTTGGAACAGTCATTTCAGTTAGGAAAAATGAGAAAGCAAGAAAACCATCTTTAGTTGTTGAAGTTGATTTTGGGGAAGAAATAGGAATTAAGCAATCATCGGCTCAAATTACTCATTACTATAACGAGGAAAATCTTAAGGGAAAACAAGTTATTGGAGTATGTAATTTTGCTGAAAAAAATATTGCAGGCGTGGTGTCGCAAGTACTTATATTGGGATCGATTGATAAAGAAGGTAAAGTAATTTTAGTCCATCCATCGCAAAAATCTGAGAATGGTTTACCAATTGCTTAATACATGCATCCAGAAATTTTATCTATAACCTTATTCGGAATTGTAGCTGCCTTCACTCCGGGGCCAAATAATTTTGTTGCATTCTATTCTGGTTTCAATTTTGGGATTAAAAGAACACTTCCACATATATTTGGTGTTACCTTTGGTTTCCCATTTCTTTTACTTTGTGTAGCTTTAGGATTAATTAATATTTTTAAACTTTATCCATTAATTCAAATAGTATTAAAATATTTAGGAACAATATTTTTAATTTATTTAGCATATAAAATTTCTTTTTCAGGATCAGAAAATCAAGAAAGTAAAAATAAAAATCCTGTAAAATTTATAGAGACTTTTATTTTTCAATTTTTAAACCCCAAAGCTGTAATTGCTTCAATAATTGTTGTCTCGACATACATAAACCCAGGAGAAAATTTTGTAAATTATACGACTCAAATTATTATCTTAGCCTTACTAGTTTCAGTCACTAGCATCACTCTATGGACATTTTTGGGTAAATTTCTTAGGAAATTCGCGACAAATCAGAAATTTATTAATTATTTTAATTATGCTATGTCACTGCTTCTTTTATTAAGCATAATTACTTTTTATTTATAACATGACACCAGGAAAAAAAAATTCTTATAGTTCACTAGCAAAAATTTCAATCGATAATAAAGAATATAAATATTATTCCTTAAAAGAAGCAGAAAAAAATGGTTTAGAAGGCATTTCTAGTCTTCCAAAATCTCTTAAAGTTCTTTTGGAAAATCTTTTAAGATATGAAGATGATCTTTCAGTAAATAAAAATCAAATTAATTCTATTAAGGAATGGTTAAAATCAAAAAAATCAAACACTGAAATAGCATATCGACCCGCTAGAGTTTTGCTTCAAGATTATACAGGTATTCCAGCAGTTGCAGATTTGGCAGCTATGAGAGAAGCTGTAAAAGATAAAAATAAAGATCCAAATACTATCAACCCTTTATCAGCTGTCGATCTTGTAATTGATCACTCTGTTCAAGTAGACCAATCTGCTAAATCAGATTCGTTTGAAAAAAATGTTGATATCGAGTTCGAAAGAAATGGTGAAAGATACTCTTTTTTAAAATGGGGACAACAAGCATTTAATAATTTTAGAATAGTTCCACCAGGAACTGGAATTTGTCATCAAGTAAACTTGGAGTATTTATCTAAAGTCGTTTGGACAGAAGAATTTCAAGGAGATAAATATTTATTTCCAGATACTTTGGTTGGTACTGATAGTCATACTACAATGGTCAATGGTTTATCGGTTTTAGGCTGGGGAGTAGGGGGCATTGAAGCTGAAGCTGGAATGTTAGGACAACCCATTTCAATGTTAATTCCAGAAGTAATAGGTTTTGAGGTTACAAACAAAATGCCAGAAGGCACAACAGCAACCGACTTAGTTTTAACAGTTGTTAAAATGTTAAGAGATAAAGGTGTGGTTGGAAAATTTGTTGAATTTTATGGTGAAGGTTTAAAAAATTTAACTCTTGCTGATAGAGCAACTATTGCAAATATGGCTCCTGAATATGGTGCAACATGTGGTTTTTTTCCTATTGATGATGAAACACTAAAGTATTTAAAATTTTCAGGAAGAGATCAACATACAGTTGATGTCGTTGAGCACTATGCAAAAGAACAAGGTTTATGGGCAAGCGAGGGTATAGAATTTACAGATACTATTTCATTGGACATGTCTACAGTAGTACCAACTATTTCTGGACCAAAACGACCTCAGGATAAAGTTTTATTAACAGATGCACCAACTTCATTTAAAAAAGTTTTAGAAGAGGCAACCAATAAAAAAGATCACTCTGTTTCAACAGTTGCAAATGCGGATTATGAAATTAAAGATGGTTCAATTTTAATTGCAGCAATAACCTCATGTACCAACACATCAAATCCAAATGTTTTAATTGGAGCTGGATTACTTGCTAAAAAAGCTGTTGAGCTTGGATTAGAAGTTAAACCGTGGGTCAAAACTTCTCTAGCACCAGGTTCTCAAGTGGTTACTGACTACTTAGAAAAAGCAGGGTTAAATACTTACTTAGATAAATTAGGCTTTAATTTAGTAGGTTATGGTTGCACAACATGTATTGGCAATTCAGGACCATTACCTGAAAATATTGTAGACGCTATTCAAAAAGAAAATGTTTATGCAGTATCAGTTTTATCTGGGAATAGAAATTTTGAGGGAAGAATTTCTCCTCATATTAAAGCAAATTATTTAGCCTCACCCCCATTAGTTGTAGCTTATGCAATAGCTGGTCATATGGAAGTTGATTTGTATAAAGATGCACTTGGTACAGATAAAGATGGCAACGATATTTATTTGAAAGATATCTGGCCTTCAAATAAAGAAATTGAGGACACTTTAAAACAATCTTTAAACGCAGAAATGTTTATTGAGAGATACTCAAATGTTTCAGAAGGACCTAGTCAGTGGCAAAAAATTCAAACAGAGAAGAGCAGCATTTACAGTTGGGATGAAGGATCAACATATGTAAAAAAACCACCTTTCTTTGATAACCTATCAGATGAACCTGAAGGATTTAAAGAAATAAAAGATGCAAGACCTTTATTAATTTTAGGAGACATGGTTACTACAGATCATATTTCGCCAGCTGGAAATATCCAAAAAGAAAGTCCAACAGGAGAATATTTTATGGAACATCAAATACTTCCAAAAGATTATAACTCTTATGGATCAAGAAGAGGAAATCATGAAGTAATGATGAGAGGTACTTTTGCCAACATAAGAATTAGAAATGAGATGGCGCCTGGAACTGAAGGTGGGTTTACAAAATTATATCCGGAAGAAAAAGTATTACCTATTTATGATGCTGTCGTTGAGTACAAAAAAAGAGGAACTGATTTAGTAGTTATAGGAGGCAAAGAATATGGAACTGGCTCTTCAAGAGACTGGGCCGCTAAAGGAACAAAATTATTAGGAGTTAAGGCTGTGATAGCTGAAAGTTTTGAACGTATTCATAGATCAAATTTAATAGGAATGGGAATTCTACCTTTGCAATTCACAAATGATGCAAATAGAAAAAACTTAGATTTAATTGGTTCAGAACTGATTAGTGTTCTTGATGTTGAAAAAGGTATTAATCCATCTGATGAGGTAACTATTGAGATAAAATATGTTTCAGGAGATATTAAAAAGGTTAAAACTTTATGCAGAATTGATACGAAAAATGAATTAGAATACTATAAAAATGGAGGCATACTCCAATATGTTTTAAGGAATATGATTTAATTATGGAAGAAGATATTTCAATTATAAATAGCAATACAAGACAAGAGAAAGTGAGAAACTTTTTTGTTAATAATAAAAACAAAATTATCTCAACCATAGTAATTTTGGTTATTATTTTAGTTGGTGCATACAGTTTTGATAGCTACAAAACGAATAAGAAAAAAGAAATCTCAAACAAATTTAATTCAACCACTTTATCTCACTCTGACAATACTAAAGAACTAACAATTCAAAATTTAGTAGAAATTATTAACGAACAAGACCCAACGTATTCACCTTTATCTCTTTATTTTATTATCGATAACAAGTTAATTTCTAATCAAAGTGAAATAAATAGTTATTTTGATATTTTAATTGAAAAGACTTCGCTCGATGAAGAAATTAAAAACTTAGTTATCTATAAAAAAGCATTATTTAATGCAGATCAAGCTCAAGAAAGCGATCTTTTAAATATTTTAAATCCATTGATTAATTCTAAAAGTGTATGGAAATCACATGCTTTATATTTAATGGCTGAGTATTTCTATTCCAAAGATCAAAAACAAAAATCAAAAGAATTTTTCAATCAAATAGCTAGTTTAGAAGATGCTAATCCAGATATAAGGCTTCAAGCACAAAAAAGATTGAATAGAGATTTGAGTGAGTAAATTAATCATATTATTATTATCATTATTTTTACTAAATAATTGTTCATTAAATGAAAATTCTAAAATTTGGAAAGAAAAAGAAAACAATTTAACGAATAAAAATATTGAAAAAGTATTTTTAGACAAAAAAATAATTACAAGTGAATTTAACCAAGAACTAAAATTAGAGTTGGGTAAAGTTCAATCTAATAACAAAACTATAGATAATCAAAACAATTATGGATCTCAAAGTTATGCTGGTTTAATTAATAAAATTGGCAGTTATAAATTTTCAAAATTAGAAAATATTAATCAATTAAATTTTAAACCAATATTTTTAAATGATGGATTGATTTTTTTCGATAAAAAAGGATCAATTGTTAGATATAATAACACTCAAAAAGTAGTATGGAAAAAAAATTATTATTCAAAAAGTGAAAAAAAATTAAAACCTCAATTAAATTTTTTAACAGCTGGAAATAATTTATTGGTGGTAGATAATATTGCTAAATATTATTCGGTAAATATTAATTCTGGAAAGTTAAATTGGTCAAAAAATAATACTTACCCATTTAATTCTGATATAAAAAAAAAAAATGATAAGATTTTTGTAGTTGATTATAAAAATATATTAAGATGTTATAATATAAGAGATGGAAATGAATGTTGGAATTTGCCAACAGAAAATTCATTTACAATATCAAATTCAAAATTTTCACTAATTATAGTTAATGACATGGTTATTTTTAGCAATTCTATTGGTGATATAACAGCTGCTGATATTGAAACTGGTTTAATAGTATGGCAATTACCTACTCAAAGTAGCAGTATCATCAATGAAACTTACAGCTTTAAAATTTCACAACTAGTATCTGATGGTAAATCAATTTTTTTTTCTAATAACAAAAATGAGTTTTATTCTGTAGATATAAAGACTGGTGTTACAAATTGGATTAATGACATAAGCTCAAATTTAACACCTATTATTATCAGTAATTTACTTTTCACAGTATCTAATGATGGTTATTTACATGTAATTGAAAAGAGTAATGGAAATATTATCCGTATTAACGATCTATATGTAAATTATAAACAAAAAAAAAGAAACAAAGTAAAACCTATAGGATTTGTAATTGGTAATGATAAATTGTTTTTAACAAATACAGATGGAAAAATGATTGTTGTAGATTTAAGAGAAGGTAAAATAACTGGTATAGAAAAGGTAGCTGGAGATTTTACTTCCAAACCTTTTATACATAATCAAAATTTGTTTGTAATCAAAAATGGATCTATAATTAAGTTCAATTAGACATGTTCTTAAAATTTCTGGATAAGATCGGTAGAAAAAAAGTAGTTTTAGACAGAGGGCCCTCTCATCCTAGGTATAGCGAAGCAAAACCATGGATGAATAGATATTATATTTTATTTAGACATAGACCAAAGTGGTTTCCTTTTAATATTTTAATCCACGAAATGTTGGCCGATGATCATGGGGAAGGTGTGCATAATCATTTATGTCCATATATAACAATAATTTTAAGAGGCGGATATTGGGAGACTACTAAGAAGGGGAAGTTTTGGAGAAAACCTGGCTACATAGGATTCCGTTCAGCCAATGCTCATCATAGAGTAGATTTAAAAGAAGACACAAACCCTATGACAATTTTTATACCAGGACCATTTGGACTAAGAAAAGGTTCTAGATCTGAATATGGTATAGATTTTAAGACTAAAAAATGAATTTAAAAAAATTATTTCTAAATCATTGCAAAAAAAATAATTTAGAGATTAATCCCAATCAATTACAGCTAGTAGACCAACTGAATGATTTTTTTAATCTAAATTTTAATAAGTCATTTTTAAAAAAAATTTTTTCTAAGAAAAATACAAAGCCTGGTTTCTATCTACAAGGTGATGTGGGTGTTGGTAAAACTATGATCTTAAATT
>JAOHEU010000012.1 GCA_028097645.1 Candidatus Pelagibacter sp.
ATAAGGATTGATTGGTTTACATATTAATGCTCCTAATTCCATTAATGCTTGTGCATAATCGCTAGCTCTTAAAGATGTGCCAAATATTTTTTTTTGTTTGACCAAATTATCTTTTTGAATTTGATTTTCATTCTTTAAATAAAGATATCTTTTTAAAACTCTTTCGATATTACCGTCTAAAGGAATAATAGCTTTGTTAAATGCAATAGCCATAATGGCACTTGCAGTATAATCACCAATTCCAGGAAGTGACTTAAGGTCTAAAAAGTTATTAGGTAAATTTTTATTAAAATCTTTGATAACAATTTGTGCAGTTTTTTTTAAATTTTTAACTCTTGAATAATAACCAAGTCCCTCCCACAGCTTAATTAATTTTTGATCGTTAAATTTTGCAAGAACTTCTAAGTTTGGAATGTATTTTATAAATCTATTAAAATAAGGAATTACAGTTGCAACTTGTGTTTGTTGCAACATAAACTCACTAACCAGGGTATAATATTGCTTTTTTTTAGAGGATGTTTTTTTTCTCCAGGGCAATGTTCTTTTATGAATATCGTACCAATTGAGAATTTTATTTGTTATTATTAATTCTTTCATATGCAATTTAAAGATAATACTAAGCAGAGAAGTAAAACCATTCAAGGTTTAAGATCATTCAAAGACACTTTGCCAAAGAATGTAAAAAAAATTATAAATAAAAAAGGACATATTTATTCTGAAACATTAAGTAACTGGAAATATATAGTTGGTGAGGATTTGTTTAAAGTTTGTTACCCAAAAACATTTAAAAACGCGAACAAGTTTGGGGTAAGCACCTTGCTTATAATGGTCAAACGAGGCCATGAGGTTGATATGGAATATTCAAAAAAAGACATAATGGACAAGATGAATAGTTTTTTTGGTTATACAGTAGTTGAAAAGCTTAAATTTATAAGTTTTGATGATGAAAAAAAAATTTTTACTAAGAAAGAAACTAAACAAGAAAATGTCGCAATTAATAAATACCAAGATAAAATTAATAATGTTAAGAATGACAAAATAAAAAAATCACTTATCGAATTAACCAAGGTATTTAAAAATAAATGAAAAAAATTTTAGCTTTTACTCTTATATTTTTTAGCACCATCTCAAGTATTAATGCAGAAGAAATAAAAAGAATATTTGTTGGCAATGAAAATGCAAAAATAACTATTATCGCATTTGAGTCATTAACCTGTAGTCACTGTGCAAACTTTCATAAAGATGTATATCCTCAATTAAAAGAAGAATATCTTGATACAGGTTTAGCTAAAATTGAATTCAGACACTTCCCGTTAGATGTTGCGGCCTTCAATGCTTCTAAAGTTTCCCAATGTAAAAACGACGGTGATTCGGCAATTTTAAATAGTTTATACGCCAACCAGCAAAAATGGGTTAAGGGTAGTTCCGTACAAGAAGCTAATGAAAATCTTCAAAAATTCCTAGTCAATGAAGGCTTCGATGTAGATTTTGAAAAATGCATTAACAATAAAGAAATAGAAGATTTTGTTCTAAATGACCGAGTAGATGGAGCTAAAAACTTTAAAGTAAATTCTACTCCTACGATAGTCATAAATGACAAAAAATTTGAAAAAACTCTCACTTATAAAAATTTAAAAAAAGCTCTAGAAAAACTGATATAAGTTAATGCATGGAGTTTAAAAAAATCCAATTAAATGGATTTAAATCTTTTGCAGATAAAACAAATTTTCTAATTGAAGAAGGCCTAACAGGAATAGTGGGTCCTAACGGATGTGGAAAATCCAATATTGTTGAATCTTTAAGATGGGTAATGGGAGAAACATCTGCAAAAAGCATGCGTGGCTCTGGAATGGAAGATGTTATCTTTAATGGTACTTCCAATAAAGCTTCAAAGAATATTGCAGAAGTTTCTATTGATGTAGAGAATAAAAACAATGAAGGACCTGTTCAATATCGAGATTTAGATCATATAAGTGTTAGAAGAAAAATTGAAAAAGATAAAGGTTCTAAATTTTATATTAATGATAAAGAAGTAAGAGCCAGAGATGCTCAAATGTTTTTTGCGGATCTCTCAACTGGTGCTCACTCACCTTCCATGATTAGCCAGGGACGTATTGGAGCATTAGTGACTGCAAAACCAACTGATCGAAGAGCAATTTTAGAAGAAGCCGCAGGAATTTCTGGTTTACATGTAAGAAGACATGAGGCTGAACTAAGATTAGGAGCTGCAGAAAACAATCTTAAAAGAGCTGATGAGTTACGAAGACAACAAGAAAAACAATTGGCTAATCTTCAAAAACAAGCAGAGGAAGCTACAAAATACAAATTAATTTCTGAAGAAATTAAAAAAATTGAAGCAGGATTATATTACTTAAAATTATTAGAGATTGATAAAGAGATTAAAATCGAAAATGAGATTAATAATGAAGCAGGAGGAGAAGTAGAAGGATTTAACAATAAAATAGCTGAACTTGAAAATTTAATCAAAACAGCAACTGAAAAAGTATCTCCTCTAAGAGAAAAAAATATTGAGAACTTGTCCAGAATTCAAAGGCTTAATCTTGAACTACAAAGTTTAGATGAAGAAAACACTAGAATACAAGATGAAATAGAATCTATCAGTAAATCAATAAAAACTCTTGATGAAGATATAAATAGAGAAAGAGGAATTATCATAGATGCTAATTCAAACGAAAAAAGACTTAAAGAGGAAAAAGCAGATCTAATAGAGGTAGATTCTAAATATTTTGAAACTGAAAAACTATCTAATGAAGACTTAGAAAATGCCAAGAAAGAACTTAAAAAAGAACAAGAAGCTGTAGACGAAGTTGTAAATAATATTGCGGAAGGAAGCATAAATACAAGTTTAGGACCCATTAAAAATGTTAAAAACTCTATCAATAGAGTTAAAGAATTGATTGATATCAATGAAATCAATCAAGCAGTTACATTGCTAGACAGATGCAACATTGAACTTGATAATTTTTTAAATGATTTAAAAAATGAAAAAAGCAGACAAGAACTATTAAGTGTAAATGAAAAGTCACAAAATATAAAACAACTTCAAGAAAAATACGCTGATGCATATAGTAAAAATCAATCAATCAAAAATGAGTCAATTAAACGTAATGAAAGAATTAAAACAATTGAAACTGAAATTGAAAGTTGGAAAAACTTATTATCAAATTCAGAAAAAATGGTTGCTGAATTAACTGAACGAAAAAATAAACTTTCTGATCAATTAAAAGAACTAGACAATCAACCTAGAGTTCAAGCAGAAAGAAAAGGTCAAATTTCTGAAAATCTAAGAATTTCTGATAAAGAAAAAATTGATAACGATGCAATTATTGAAGAGACTGATAATAAAATAGAAACATTAAGAAATGAGTTAAATAAAATTCAAGAACAATCTATTCAAATTAGAGAAAGAAAAGCAAGTTCGGGAGCAACAATAGAAGGTCTCCAAAAAAGAAAAAGTGATTTATTAGATAGAATAAATTCTGAATTAAGTTTATCTGAAGATAATATTTTAGAAAATTCTAATCTATTTGGCGCTGAAGAATTGCCAGATGCAATTGATCAAGAAGATGCTTTAGACAAAAAAAAACAAGAAAGAGAAAGTTTGGGGTCTGTTAATTTAAAAGCTGATGAAGAAACTAGTAAATATGAAGATGAAATTAAAAAAATGGAACAAGATCGTTCAGACTTAGTGACAGCAATAGTGAAATTAAAAGATAGCATTAATGAACTTAATCAAAAAGGAAGAGAAAGATTAATTGAGGCTTTTGAGAAAGTTAATAGAAAATTTAACGAAGTATATACAAAACTTTTTAATGGTGGAAATGCTAAATTAGAATTAGTCGACTCAGATGACCCATTAGAAGCAGGATTGGAAATGCTAGTTAGCCCTCCAGGCAAAAGACTTCAATCAATAACATTACTTTCGGGTGGTGAACAAGCACTTACTGCTTTATCTTTAATTTTTGCAGTTTTTTTAACTAACCCATCTCCTATCTGTGTATTAGATGAGGTTGATGCCCCTCTTGATGATGCTAACGTCACAAGGTTTTGTAATTTACTTGAGGAACTAATTAAAATTACTAATACAAAATTTATTATTGTAACTCACCACGCACTAACGATGTCTAAAATGAATAGGCTTTATGGGGTAACTATGCCAGAAAAAGGTATAAGTCAGCTAGTAGCTGTTGATTTACAAAAAGCAGAGAGTATGGTTGCCTAGACTAAATAAATGCCAAAAGATCCGTTCAAAACTCGCTTAGAGATTGCAAAAAGTAAAATTTCAAAGAAAAATCTCTATAATAAAAAGGATAATCCATCATCTATTGGAACTGCCTTCAAATTGAGCACAGAATTAGTGTCAGCTGTGGCTGTAGGGACAATTATTGGGTTTATTTTTGACAAGACCTTTGGTACTAAACCCTGGTTTATATTAATATTTTTTTTTGTGGGTGTGGTTGCTGGAATTACCAACGTGATTAGATCTGCAAAAAATATGCAAAAATAGATAAAATTTATGGCATCAAATCCAATGACTCAATTCAATGTGCACAGAATTGGACCAGAAATTAAAATAGGCACATTTGATATTTCATTTACAAATGCAAGTTTGTTTATGATTATTAGTTCAGTTGCGATTCTATTAATTTTTAATCTTGGATCAAAAAAAAATTCATTAATACCAAATAAAATCCAACTGCTAGCAGAACTTAGTTACACATTTGTTTCAAAAATGATTAGTGATACAGCTGGTCTTAAAGCAAAACCATATTTTGCTTTTATATTTTCACTTTTTATGTTTGTGCTCTTTTGCAACATGTTTGGAATGATACCTTATACTTTTACTGTTACTAGTCATATCATTGTAACATTTGTTTTAGCTGCATTTATTTTTATAAGTGTAACAATTATTGGATTTACGAAACATGGTTTTGGATATTTAAAACTATTTGTACCAAGTGGGGTTCCTGCAGTACTACTTCCACTGATTGTGGTTATAGAAATAATTTCTTACTTGAGTAGACCAATAAGTTTATCAGTTAGATTATTTGCTAACATGATGGCAGGTCATACAATGATGAAAGTTTTCGGAGGCTTTGTAATAAGTCTTGGAATAGTTGGTGGATGGCTTCCACTGAGTTTTTCGGTTGCATTAACAGGTTTGGAGATCTTAGTTGCTTTTCTTCAGGCGTATGTTTTTGCAATTTTAACCTGCATCTATTTAAATGATGCATTAAATTTACACCATTAATTAACATAGGAGGATATAATGGAATTAGAAGCAGCAAAAATGATCGGAGCAGGTCTAGCAGCAATAGCTTTGGCTGGAGCCGGTGTTGGTATCGGAATAATTTTTGGAAATTATTTATCGGGTGCAATGAGAAATCCATCTGCAGCACAAAAACAATTTCCTAATTTGCTTTTAGGTTTTGCACTTGCAGAAGCAACAGGATTATTTGGATTAGTAGTTGCATTAATCATTCTATTTGCGTTTTAAATTTAATGATTAAAAAAATATATTTTCAGTCAATATTTTTTAGCTTCCTTTTTTCATTGGAAGCTTTTGCAGCTGAAAGTGGAGGTATGCCTCAATTAAATCCAGAATTTTGGATTTCACAAATCTTTTGGTTAACTCTAACTTTTGGAATTTTGTATATAGTTTTATCAAAATTAATACTTCCAAAAATTAGTGACAACCTAGAGTCTAGAAAATCACAAATTTTAGAAAATATTGAGGCTGCAGAGAAACAAAGACAAAATAGTGAAGAAAAGCTTAAAGAATATGAAGAAATTGTTTCAAAAAGTAAGATGGAAGCAAAAAATATTTTTAATCAAGCAAGAGAAAAAGCATTAAAAGACATTAGTGCTAAAAAAGACGTTCTGGACAAGCAAATTGATGATGAAATTGGCAAGGCAGAACAAGAAATAAAAGAACTACAAAAAAGTGCGCCTGATAAAATTAATAAGATAGCAATTGAGACTTCATCAGAATTGATACAAAAACTTATTGGTGCTGAAGTGAATAACAGTAGTATTTCAGCAATTGTAGATGACTTATCAAGAAGAAGTGGAGATAAATATTATGGCAATTGATGCAACTTTTTGGGTAGCAGTTTCATTTGTAATTTTTTTTGGAGCTTTAATTTATCTTAAAATTCCTCAGAAAGTCACTGAGATGTTAGATAAAATGATATCTGATATCAAAAATGAAATTGATGAAAGTGAAAAACTAAGAACTGAGGCAAAAACATTGCTAGATAATGCACAGAATAAATTAGATAAAGCACAAACAGTAAGTAATGAAATTTTAGATGAAGCAAAAAAAGATTCGGACAAATTAATAATTGAGCTAAATGATAAATTTCATAAATCATCTGAAATTAAAAAGAATTTAGCTGAAAATAAAATAAGCCAAATGAAAGAAGCTGCAATTAAAGAAATTAAAGATGCGTCAATTAAAATTGCGGTAGACTCAGTTAAAAAAATTATCACAACTTCTGTTGATAAATCTAAACTTGATGCAGTATTTCAAAAAAACTTAGATGAAACTAAGGAAGAGTTAAAAAAGATTAACTCATAATATTCTTACAATTATTTTAAAAAACTATAAATTGTTAAAATGAATTCTATAGTTATTGGTTCGGGGTTTGGTGGAATTGCAGCTGCACTTAGGCTTAGAGCTAAAGGTCATCAGGTAACATTAGTAGAAAAGCATCCTGACTTAGGAGGAAGAGCAAGAGTGTTTAAAAAAAATGGTTTTACGTTTGACGGTGGACCAACTGTAATAACAGCCCCCTATTTAATTAACGAATTATTTGATTTATTTAAAAAAGATCCCAAAGATTATATTAAACTTACCCCTCTTAAAGTTTGGTACCAATTCATTTTTGAAGACAAAACAAAATTTGATTACTCAGGAAATGAGTCGGAAATGAAAAATCAAATTCAAAATATAAATAAAGAAGATGTAAAAGGCTATGAAAGGTTAGTAAATTTTACAAAAAAAATTTTTGACAAAGGTTTTACGGAGCTTGCAGATGTTCCTTTTGATAAACCGTTTGTAATGATGCAACAATTACCTGCGCTTCTAAAACTTAAAAGTTATAAATCTGTGTATTCACTAGTTTCCTCGTATATTAAAAGTGAAAAATTAAGAAGAATGCTAAGCATGCACCCTCTTCTAGTTGGTGGAAACCCTTTTTCAACAACCTCTATTTACGGACTAATTCTATACCTAGAAAAAAAATGGGGGATACATTATTCGATGGGTGGGACCGGAAATATTATAAAAGGTTACGAAAAATTAATGAATGAGGTTGGAATAAAGATATTAAAAGAAAGTGAAGTTACCAAGATAATTTCAAAAAATAACAAAATTTCTGGTGTTCAAATAAATAACAAAAATATTATAGAAGCTGATAATGTGATATGTAATGCAGATCCTCCTGCTGTTTACGAAAAATTATTGAGTCGAAATAATAATTCAATTTTATTTAATTGGAAAAAAAATCGTATGGAATACTCTATGGGATTGTTTGTGTATTATTTTGGAACAAAAAAGGTCTATGAGAACGTTGAGCATCACACAATTAAATTTGGTAACAAATATAAAGAACATCTAGAGGATATATTTAACAAAAAAAAATTAAATGAAGATATTAGTTATTATCTTCATAGACCATCAGCAACTGATAAATCAATGGCACCCGAGGGTAATGATTGTTTTTATGTGTTGGTCCCGGTCCCCAATAATCAATCAAAAATTGATTGGAATATTGAAGGCGAAAAGATGAAAAAATTAGTGATAGATAAAATGGAAAAAGATTTAATGCCTAATCTTAAAGAAAATATTGTAGAAGATTTTTATCTTACGCCAGATTACTTTGAAAAAGACTTAAATACTAAATATGGTTCTGGTTTTTCTATCCAACCAAAATTTACTCAATCAGCTTACTTTAGATTTCACAATAAATCAGAGATATATGATGGTCTTTACTTTGTTGGAGCAGGAACCCATCCTGGAGCAGGAGTTCCAGGTGTGTTGTCTTCTGCGAAGGTATTAGATAAAATCATATAATGGCGGATCAGAGTTATTTATCGATATACGCAAAATCATTTAATTGGGCAGGTTTTTTCTTGCCAAAACAAACTTATTTAAAATGTTCAACTTTATACGATTTTTGTAGGGTTGCAGATAATATTGCAGATAGCAATGAGGCGATTGAGCTAAAAAAAATAAAATTTTTAGATTTTCAAAATAATTTTAATAATAAAAAATTTGATGATCCTATTATTAAAAATATGTGGCAACTCATTAATGAGTTTAATATTCCATTAAAAGTCGTTAATGATTTATTAGATGGAATAAATTCTGATATTCAGCAGAGTATAAAACTACATAAAAAAAAAGATTTATTGCTCTACTCCTATAGAGTGGCAGGAACAGTTGGATTAATGATGGCTAAAATTTTAAGAGTGAATAAAAAGGGCTCATTAAAATCAGCAATTGATCTTGGTATTGCAATGCAACTGACGAATATCTCTAGGGATGTTGTTGAAGATCTTAATTTTGGAAGGTCTTACATAAGTCTAAATTTTGAAGAAATAAGATCTACTATAGAGCTTTCTGAGAGTTATTATGAAAATTCATTCTATTCAATCAAAGAAATTCCATTTGCTTTTCGTTTTGCTATTTTAGTTGCAAGGAGAGTTTATAGAAAAATTGGATATAAAATTCTTAAAAAAAAAAATTTAGAAAATTACAAAAAATCAGGTAAAATTTATGTAACTAACATTGAAAAAATAATTGAAACTTTTTGTTCAGTGTATGATCTAATTAAATTATTTTTGATTAACAAAAGTGATAATGATATTCAGCATAATCATTCTTTAATTAGGGAAGAAATAAATTTAGATGAAAGAATTTGACTATATAATTATTGGAGGTGGGTGCGCAGGTCTATCTCTTGCCTATGAATTAAATCTTCACCAAAAATTAAACGATAAAACTTTAGCAATCATTGAACCAAGAGACAATTATACTAAAGATAAGACCTGGTCCTTTTGGAAAATTTTTTCTCATAATTTTGAGGATTGTGTCAAAAAAAGCTGGAGTAATTTTACTATTAATATACCGAACCATACAAAACATTTAGAATGCAAAAATACTCCTTACCAAACAATCGATAGCGGGTTATTTTACGACAAAACAATTAATTCTTTAAAACAGAATAAAAATATTTTTTTCCTTAAAAATTTAAATGAAATAAACATTAACAATTCATTTATTTTTAATAGTGTTGAGAGTGCAGCAAACAGTAAAGGAAAGCTATGGCAACATTTTTCTGGTTTTGAAATAGAAACAAAGAAATATTTTTTTGATGAAGAAATATTCAATTTAATGGATTTTGATTGTGAACAAAAAAATAGTGTGCATTTTTTTTATACACTTCCCTATTCAAAAAAAAAAGCACTTGTAGAAACTACCTGGATTTCAGATCTTAAAAACTCATCTCTTCAAGATTATAATGAGCAACTAAATAACTATATTAAAGACCATTTAAAAATTAAAGATTTTACAATTAACTATAAAGAGGTCGGTGCAATACCTTTATTTAATATAGATTATATTAAAAAGCCTAATCAAATTAATATTGGAACAGTGGGCGGCATGACTAGATTAAGCACAGGATATACATTTCTCAATATTCAAGAGCATTCCAAGTATATAAGAAAAAATTTAGATAATATTCAAAATACCAGTTTATTTACACTAGGTAAAAAATACCAATTTTTAGATAATATATTTCTAAAAGTTTTAAAGAATAATCCAAAAGATATGGGACAAATTTTTTTTAAAATGTTTGGCTGCACTTCCGAAACTGTAATAAATTTTTTATCTAATAAAAGCAATTTACGAGAAGATCTATCAATTATTTCTAAAATGCCAAAATTAAAATTTTTAAGACAGCTTTTTTAAAATGATAAATAATATAAAAAGAATAAACTTAAATCATTCTTTTATTTTTTTTTTATTTTGCAATATTATTTCTTTAATCACTTTCAAAGCTAAGAATTTTTCAATCTCTCCTCTAATTTGCTTATTCCTCATTTTAGTTATTGGGGTTTCTCATGGATCTCTTGACCACGTTAAAGGCAAAAAACTTTTGAAAAATTTTGATATTAAAAATGTTTTTTTCTTTTATGTCTCATACATATTGCTTGCTATTTTCATAATCATTGCATGGGTTTTGTTGCCAGCAATATCTTTGCTTCTTTTTTTAGTCGTTGCGTCATATCATTTTGGTAAAGAAGATACTCAATTTTTAACAACAAACGCTAATTCAATAAATCCGTTGTTATACTTTTTTAAAGGATCGCTAATTATTCTAGCACCCATGTTTTTTCATTTTGATGAAACAGTTACTATATATAAATTTTTATTAGTTGAAGATGAAACTTTTTATACAATCTTAGATTATATAGAAACTAATAAAATTCTTTTGATTGGAATTATTTTAAGCACTTTATCAAGTGTTCTATTATTTATAAAAGAATTTGAAATTAAAAAATTTGTTATTTTTTTAGATTATTTTTCAATTATCATTTTAAATTATTATCTTTCACCATTAGTAGCATTTACATTATATTTTTGTTTCTTACATTCATTAAGGCATAGTATTTCTTTGATATTTGAAATAGATAATTTTGATTTTAATAATGGTTTAATTAAATTTTTAAAAAAAGCACTACCACTTACAATTTTAACAGCTGTTTTCTGTGTAATAAGTTTGTTTTTTTTGAACAATATTTATGATTTAAACAGTTCTATTTTAAAAGTGATATTTATAGGTTTGGCGTCTTTAACCTTTCCACATATATTGCTCGAATATTTATTGGAAAAAAATGAAAAATAAAGAAATTAAAGTTTTGCTCTCAGCTCCACGTGGTTTTTGTGCTGGTGTAGAAAGAGCTATTGAAATTGTAGAAAAATCAATTCAAAAATACGGTGCACCAGTTTATGTGCGGCATGAAATTGTTCATAATAAATTTGTTGTTGATGATTTAAAAAAAAAAGGAGCAATTTTTGTTGAAGAACTTGAGGAAATAAATGATAAATCAAGACCAGTTATTTTTTCAGCTCACGGTGTTCCAAAAAAAATACCGGAAGATGCTAAAAATTATAATATGACTTATGTAGATGCAACATGTCCTCTTGTCTCTAAAGTGCATAGAGAGGCTGAAAATTTAAATAAAGCTGGTTACCATATAATTTTAATTGGTCATAAAAATCACCCTGAAGTTATAGGCACTATGGGTCAACTACCTGAAGGATCAATTGATCTTGTACAAAATGAAGAAGAGGCAAAAAATTATGAGAATAAAGATAATAAAAAAATTGCATTTGTTACCCAGACAACTTTATCTGTAGACGATACAAAAGATATTATTAACATATTAAAAAAAAGATTTGAAAATATAAGAGAACCTCAAAAAGAAGATATTTGTTACGCAACAACAAATAGACAAATGGCTGTTAAAAATATAGCTAAAAATTGCGATATATTTTTTATAATTGGTAGCAGAAATTCTTCAAACTCAGTCAGACTTGTAGAAGTTGCTAAAAAATCTGGCTGTGAAAATTCGATGTTAATCCATTCAGAAAGTGAAATACCTTATGATAAAATTCAAAATTCAAATACTATTGGTATTTCGTCTGGAGCTTCGGCGCCTGAAATATTGGTTGATAATTTTATTAATGAGTTAAAAAATAGATTTACTATAAAAATAGATGAAGTAGAGATAATTAAAGAAGACGTAGTATTTAAAATCCCAAAAAAATTAAATTAAGATGGCTGTTTATACAAAGATTAATAAGAAAGATATTGTTTCAATTAACGATCAGTTTGAAATGGAAAGAATTACCTATTTCAAAGGAATAAAGAAAGGAATTGAGAATACAAATTATTTATTAAAAACAAAAAAAAGTAAATTTATTTTAACAATTTTTGAAAAAAGAGTTTCAAAAAAAGAAATACCTTTTTTTA
The DNA here is from genome assembly GCA_028097645.1 of Candidatus Pelagibacter sp. The sequence goes on from JAOHEU010000012.1 coordinate 12,069, forward strand.
TGAAATTAATGGAGATATTAAATAACTCTAATATTAATTGTCCAAAACCTCTTAAAACTAAAAAAGGCTCACACTTAATAAATTTAAAAAATAAAAAAGCGTGCATTGTTTCTTTCTTAAATGGAAAAGATAAGATTAAATTAAATTTAAATAATTGTTTCGAAGTTGGCAAAGTAATTGCAAACATCCATAAAATTACTAAAAAAATAAATATATCAAGAAAAAATTCAATGAGTATTAAAGAATTGGGACCATTATTAAAAAGTATAAAATTTAAATCAAAAAAATTTGATAATTTACAAAATTTTTTAATAAATAATTTAAAAGATATAAAAAAAAATTGGCCCTCAAAACTTCCTCAAGGAGTAATTCATGGCGATTTATTTATAGATAATATTTTTTTTAATAAAGATAAATTGTCTGGAGTAATTGACTTTTATTTTGCTGCAAACGATATCTTTATGTATGAAATTGCTATCTGCATAAATGCTTTATGTTTTGATTATAAAAATAAAAAATTTATGATGAATAAGCAAAAAATTAATAAATTAATAGAGGGCTACGAGAGTGTTAAGAAAATTTCATTAAAAGAAAAAAAATCATTGAACATCTTATGTAGGGGTGCTGCGATGAGATATCTTTTAACTAGATTATATGATTATTCAAATACTCCTAGTACAGCATTGATTAAAATTAAAGATCCTAATGAGTATTATCAAAAACTTATTACACATAATAACTTAAAGTCTTATAAAGATTATTTAAATTAATGATTGAAATCTATACTGATGGTTCTTGTTTAACAAACCCTGGTAATGGTGGATGGGCGGCAATAATCAATGAAGATGGAAAAATAAAAAAAATTAGTGGTAATGAAAAAAATACTACTAATAATAGAATGGAATTATTAGCACCTATTAATGCATTAAAAGAGATGAATCCTAGCTCACAAATAACAATTTATACAGACTCGCAATATGTCAAACTTGGAATAACAGAATGGATAAAAAAGTGGATCATAAATAATTGGCAAACATCAAAAAAAGAAGATGTTAAAAATAAAGACTTATGGGTTGAATTATATAATTTAAATAAATCTTTAAATGTAAATTGGAATTGGGTGAAAGCTCATGCTGGAAATCCTATGAATGAAGAAGTAGATTTAATGGCTAAAAAAGCTGCAAATTTAGACTAATTTAATAAAGTTTTCAGCAGCAGAAATTTCACAAGATCCTGTATCTGCCTCTTTTTGTAATTTAACAATCTTTAAATTATTCACTAACATCGTATACCTATTAGATCTAATACCAAGTCCTCTTGCACTTTTATCTACTTCAGCTCCAATTCCTTTAGTAAAATTTAAAAATGGGTCTCCAATCATTAATATCTTATCCTCAACATTGTGTTCTTTACCCCACGCACTCATTACAAATGGATCATTCACTGAAATACAGATTATGTGATCAATTCCTTTTTCCTTATATTGCTCAAACATATTTACATATCCTGGAAGGTGTTTTGCAGAGCATACCGAAGTATATGCTCCAGGAAGACCAAAAATAACTACTTTTTTATCCTTCAATAATGTTTGAGTGTTTTTTTTAATAGGTTCTCCATTCTCCATAACAAAAACATCTGCATTAGGAATTTGATCATTTTCTTTTATATGCATTAAATTCTTTCCTTTATATGTTGCTTGATTTTTTCAACGTCATTATCAAGAATATCATAATTTTCTTTTTCTTCCATAACAAACATTAATTCTTTAGGTAGATCTTCTTTTAAATTTATTGCTTTTTTAATTGCATCAGGAAATTTACATGGATGAGCTGTTGCTAAAACTATATTATTTCCATCTAAATTGCTTTTATCAAAAGCACCATAACCAATTGCACTATGAGGATCTAACACAATTTTAAATTTTTCATAAACCTTGCTAATTGTTTTTAAAACCTCTTCTTCGCTCATTCGAGTAGATAAAAAATCTTCATTTATTTTATCTAATTTTTCTTGATTGATAATATATTTTCCTTTTTCTTTTATACTTTTCATTGCATCTATTGTTTGCAAATCATCACCTTCATTTAAATCATAAAGTAGTCTTTCAAAATTACTTGCTACTTGTATATCCATACTAGGAGATAAAGTTTCAGATACATTTTCTACTTCATAACTTCCTTTTGAAATAGCCCTATGAAGGATGTCATTCTGATTAGTGGCAACAATCAATTTATTAATTGGAAGGCCCATTTTTTTAGCAAGGTATCCAGCATATACGTCTCCAAAATTTCCTGTTGGTACCGAAAAATTGATTGGACGTTTGTCATCCTCAATTAAAAAATAGCTATAAAAATAATATACACTTTGAGTAATAATACGTGCCCAGTTTATTGAATTTACACCTGACATTTTGATATCATTTGAAAAAGTTTTATCTTCAAACATTGTTTTAACTAAATTTTGACAATCATCAAAATTTCCATTCACAGCGATATTAAAAACATTTTTGTCTTTTCCAGTAGTCATCAACTTTCTTTGAACTACCGACACTCTATTATGTGGATGAAGTACAAAAATATTAATATTTTTTTTCCCTTTGATGGCATCAATAGCTGCTGCCCCAGTGTCTCCTGAAGTAGCTACTACAATATTTATTTTTTCATTTTGATTGTTTAAGTAATATTCATAAAAATTGCCTAAAAGTTGCATTGCAACATCTTTAAAAGCTAATGTAGGGCCATGAAATAATTCAAGTATAGAACGGTCTCCAAGTTTTATAAGATCAACAACATTTTTTTTTCTAAAAACAGAATAAGATTTATCAATGATTTTATCCAAATCAGCTTCGGTCATGAAGTCACCAATAAATGGATAAATAATTTTCTTTGCTAAATCATTATACCCCAGCCCTCTAAGATTCTTAATATCAACTTTCTTAAGAGATTGGGGTATGAATAAACCACCATCATCTGCAAGGCCTTTTATAAAAACATCCTTAAATTTAAAGGTTTTTTTATTATTTCTAGTACTTAAGTAATCCATCTAATAATTTTTTTTTCTAAAATATAGATATATTAAAAGGATTGAAATCGCCATTGAAAACCAAGTAATAGCATACTTTTTATGATTGTTAGAAATTTTAGCTGTTACTACTTTAGGTTTTGGTGAAGTGTAATCGCCATTTAAATAAATTATATATTTTGAAAACCTTTTACCCGTATATTTAAAAATATCATCTCGATTTAATGTAAACCAGTAATTTTTTTCAATATCATTTTTTGGTTTAAAAGAATTTGCCTTTGATTGAGTTTTTAAAGTACCAATAATATTATTTTGATTAATTAAATTAATTTCAGATTTGTTTTTTTTATCAAACGGAATCCACCCTCTATTAATTAAATAATTTTTATCATTAATCAAAATAGGATTGATCACCTCAAACCCAGGTTTGCCATTTTCATTTAGATTATATAAATAAATTTGCTTTTGAAAATTAATTTTTCCTGAAGTTTTAACTCTTAAAAAGTTTTTCTCTTCAACACTAGATAGTTCAATAGGTTCATTTTTTAATGAGTTTTCAATCTGCTTGATTAAATCCAGTTTCCAACTTAACCTATATAATTGCCATGAACCCAAGGATATTAAAACAAAAATAATAAAACAAACAAAAACTGAAAATAGAAACTTGTTCTTCAAGAGTTAATTATTAACTTCCCCAAACGTATATTGCTGCAAATAAGAACAACCAAACTACATCTACAAAATGCCAGTACCATGCAGCTGCTTCAAATCCAAAATGATGATCTTTGGTGAAATGTCCTTTTTTAGCTCTGGCAAGACAAACAGCTAAAAATATTGTTCCAATTATTACATGAAATCCATGAAAACCTGTTGCCATATAGAATACAGCTCCATAAATATGACCAGAGTAATCAAAAGTAGCATGATGATATTCGTAGGCTTGAAGCAAAGTGAAAAAGAAGCCTAAAATAACAGTTAATGTTAAACCTTGTATAAACCCTTTTCTATCACCCTCTATTAATGAGTGATGAGCCCACGTAACTGTCGTTCCTGAAAGAAGTAAAACCAATGTATTAATTAGTGGAATATCCCATGGATCGAATGTTTCAATATCTTTTGGTGGCCAAACGTTTCCAACAAATTCATTTGGAAATAAACTAATATCAAAATAAGCCCAAAACCATGCAACAAAGAACATAACCTCAGATGCTATAAATAAAGTCATTCCATATCTGTGATGAATTTGAACAACAGGAGTGTGATGACCTTGATGCTCTGCTTCTATTACAACATCTCTAAACCACATGTAAGCACCATATAAAACTAAAGCTAATCCCAGATACATTCCCCAAGAAACATCATTATGCATATAAAATATTGTTCCAATTGCTAGCACTAAGCAAGAAAATGAAACATAGATAGGCCAAGGGCTTGGATCTACTAAGTGGTAATCGTGTTTTTTTTCAGCTGACATTTTTCGTGATTATGATTGTTTATAGTAATCTGTCGAGAAAAAAGTGTACGACATAGTTACATCTTGCAAATTTTTTGTATTTGGATCATTGACGAGCTCCGGGTCTAAATAAAAAGTCATAACATAAGTTGCTTTTTCCCCAGCTTTAAGTTCTTGTTTTTCAAAGCAAAAACAACCTAATTTACTATAATATTTTCCAAAACTTGATGGTGAAACATTAAAACTAGCTACTCCATAAGTGGTTTCATCACCATAATTTTGAACCTCAAACTCAATTCTGTTTACTTGGCCAACTTTTACATCAATTACATTTGATTTAGCTTTAAAGTCCCAAGTAAGATTATTCACATTGGTATCAAATCTAACACTTACTACTTTATCTAAAACTATGTCTGGTGCTTCTTTAGAGACCTGAGTAGTTCCACCAAACCCCGTTATACGGCAGAACATGTCATAAAGTGGGACTGCCGCAAAAGAAAGTCCAAGCATAAGAAAAAATATGCCTCCAAGTAATACTGGTGTTAGAGTTTTTTTCTTAATCATAACTGTCTATCAAAAACTCCAACGTTGTATAAAGTAAATACAAACAAAAAAACCATAAATGCTAAAATTGCTACAGCAGTTAAAATATTTTTCTTCTTAGTTTTTTTGTCAGGTGTCATCATAAAATTTTATCTATTAAAAAAAGAACAAATATCAAAAATAAATATAAAATAGAATATCCAAATATAGATTTTGCTTTTTTTGCATTAAATTTATTTTTCTTAAAATTATAAAGTTCAAAACATAAAAAATTATAATACAAAGTTAAAATCAAAGATGGGATTAAAAAAACTAATCCAACAAAATCGATTACATATGGCATTACAATTACAGGGATCATAATTAAAGAATAGATAAAGATATTTAACTTGGTGCTTTCAATGCCATTTGTTAATGGAAGCATTGGGATTTTAGCTTTTTTATAGTCATCTGACTTATAAAGACTCAGCGCCCAAAAATGAGATGGTGTCCAAAAGAAAATGATCAAAAAGAATGTAATAGGCTCCAATGATAAAGAATTGGTTGCTATCGCCCACCCTATAACTGGTGGTAATGCGCCTGCTGCTCCACCAATTACTATGTTTTGTGGAGTTTTTCTCTTTAACCAAACTGTATAAATCAACACATAAAATAGAATAGTAAATAGTAGTAAGCTAGCCGATATTCTATTAGCAAAAAAATCTAGTGCAATTACTGAAAATATTGAAAGTGCAACACCAAAAACCAAAGCTTGATTTTTATTAACTTTACCAGTTGGTATTGGTCTTAAACAAGTTCGTGTCATCAGAGCATCTAAATCGGACTCGTACCACATGTTCAATGCACCTGCAGCTCCAGCACCAATAGATACAAGAATAATTCCTATAATTGCATCTTTTGTTGAAATAACATTTGGTGCCATCAACAATCCTACAGCACAAGTAAAGATAACCAACGACATTACCCTTGGCTTCATCAATTTAAAGAGTTCAGAAAAATTGAAAACGTCTTCCTGACTTAGATTTCTATTCTTTAATTTAGTCTTAATCATCGGTTCTAAGTAAAAAAATCTAAATAAATATTAACTAGTAGATTTTTCAATACCCTCTTCATCTTCAAACTTTGGTAACTCTTCAAAAGTATGAAAATTAGGTGGTGATGGAACTGTCCATTCTAAAGTTGTTGCGCCTTCTCCCCATGGGTTTTGAGCTGCTGCTTTTTTCTTTGAAAAAGCCCAAATAAGATTTGCAAAAAATACTACGAGACCAATTACAGAAATGTAAGATCCAATCGATGATATATAATTCCAGCCTGCAAAAGCATCTGGATAATCGGCATATCTTCTTGGCATTCCAGCTAATCCTAAAAAGTGTTGTGGAAAGAATACTAAATTAACTCCAATAAAAGTTAACCAAAAATGTAATTGTCCTAAAAATTCAGAATATTCATATCCTGACATTTTGCCAAACCAATAATAGAAACCTGCAAAGATTGCAAAAACTGCACCTAAAGATAATACATAATGGAAGTGAGCAACAACATAATATGTATCATGCATTGCAGTATCAACACCAGCGTTTGCAAGAACAACTCCTGTTACTCCACCAACTGTGAATAAGAAGATAAAACCTAATGCCCACACCATAGGTGTTTTAAATGAAATAGATCCACCCCACATCGTTGCAATCCATGAAAATATTTTAATTCCTGTTGGAACCGCAATGATCATTGTTGCTGCCAAGAAGTAAGCTTTGGTATCTGTACTTAAACCCACTGTGTACATGTGGTGAGCCCAAACAACAAACCCTACGATACCAATTGCAACCATAGCATAAGCCATACCTAAATATCCAAATACTGGTTTTTTTGAAAATGTAGAAACAATGTGACTGATCATTCCAAAACCTGGTAAAATTAAAATATAAACTTCCGGGTGACCAAAGAACCAAAATAAATGCTGGAAGAGGACGGGATCCCCTCCTGTTTGTGCATCAAAAAAGGCAGTACCAAAATTTCTGTCAGTTAAAAGCATTGTGATTGCACCTGCTAAAACTGGTAACGAAAGTAACAGTAAGAAAGCAGTAACTAAAATAGACCAAGCAAACAGTGGCATTTTATGCAGTGTCATTCCTGGAGTTCTCATATTTAAGATAGTCGTAATAAAGTTAACTGCACCTAAAATTGATGAGGCTCCTGCTAAGTGTAAACTTAAAATCGCAAAGTCCATTGCAGGTCCTGGTTGACCAGCTTTAGATGATAAAGGAGGATAAATGGTCCATCCACCTCCAACTCCTGTTTGACCTGGAGGGCCATCCATAAAAATAGACAATATTAACAAAATAAATGAAGTAGGTAATAACCAGAACGAAATGTTATTCATTCTTGGAAAAGCCATGTCAGGCGCACCAATCATTATTGGCACAAACCAGTTACCAAATCCACCAATCATTGCAGGCATCACCATGAAGAAAATCATAATCAAACCATGACCAGTAACTAACACATTATATAAATGATAATTGCCACCTAAAATACCATCACCAGGATGCATCAATTCCATTCTCATTAAAACTGAAAACGCTGTACCAATAACACCTGCAATAATTGCAAATATTAAATACATTGTTCCAATATCTTTGTGGTTAGTTGAATAAGCCCAACGCTTCCAACCAGTTGGTGTATGATGATCGTCGTGTGATGCAGTTTGTGTATACATATTATTTACTCGCTAGTTTTTTAAATTGATCTTCTTCTATAATTTCTTTTGCAAATTTTATTTTGGCTCCAGATAACCATTCTGCGTAGTCTTCTTCAGAAACTACTCTTACGGTAATTGGCATAAAGGCATGTTTAATTCCACAAAGCTCAGAACATTGTCCATAGTAAGTTCCAACTTTTTCAGCTTTAAACCATGTCTCATTAATTCTTCCTGGAACCGCATCTCTCTTAACTCCAAAAGATGGAAGCGCCCAAGCATGTAAAACATCGTTAGCCGTAATTAAAACTTTCACCACCTTGTTAACTGGAACAACTACTTCATTATCTACTGCTAATAATCTCGGCTGATTTTCTTTTAAATCTTTTGTCTCGATCATATACGACTCAAAAATAATATTTTCATCTGGATATTCGTATCCCCAATACCACTGGTAACCAATTGCCTTCACTGTGACATCTGCTTTTGGAATAGTGTCTTGTTTGTATAAAATTTTAAATGATGGAACGGCCATCACTATTAAAATTAAACATGGAATTAAAGTCCATAAAACTTCTACAGCTACGTTATGAGTTGTTTTAGATGGATTTGGATTTCTTGATGCTCTAAATCGAATACATGCATAAACCATCAAAAATAATACAAAAACACTAATTGCAATTATGATTGGTAATAAGATTTTGTCATGAAAATTGACTATATCTCTCATTGTTGAAGAAGCTGCTTCTTGAAAACCTAATTGCCAGTCTTTAGGTTGGTTAGCTAAAGCGTTCGAGCTAACAAAATAAGTTAGAAATATATATATAAATTTTTTCATTTTTTTACCCTATATAGATCGTCTTTTAAAAAAATACACTTTACTTTTAGCGACAAAATATCAATTAATTGCGTAATTTATAATCGATATAGCAGAAATTACTGCTGTTTCAGACCTTAAAATGTTTTCGTTAATCTTTATCGGCTGAACTCCTTTAAATTTAAGAATCTCTTGTCTTTCCTCCTCTGAAAAATCTCCTTCAGGTCCAATAATTATACATGTGGGATTCGCTGTTATCTTTTTAAGATCAATTTGATTATTAGAAGCCTTTAAGTCTGTAAATATCAAGTCCATTTCGTTTTTTAAAAAATTTTCTAAATTTTGTGGTTGTTCAATAACAGGGACATTTATTCGATTAGATTGTTCAGAGGCTTCTATTATAACTTTTTCTAATCTCTCTTTATTAATCTTTCTAACAATTGTTCTATCAAAAATAATAGGTAGAAATTTTGTAACACCTAACTCAGTTGCTTTTTGTATCATAAAATTAAAATAATTAGATTTGATAGGTGAAAATGCTAACCATAACTCTTTGAAGTTTTCTTTTTGTCTTAATTGTTTCTTAACATTAAATTCAACAATACTTTTTGAAATTTTCAATATTTTTGCCTCCCACTCTCCACCACTATTGAATAAAGAAAAAACTTCATTTTCTTTAATTCTCATAACTTTACTTACGTAATGAGATTGTGATTTATCAAGTGTAGCTGTTAAATTAAGTGATAAACTTTCACGATAAAATAATCTAATATTACTCATTAAGATAAGTTTAATTATGAAAAATATTAAAGCAATAATTTTTGATGCATATGGAACTTTATTTGATGTGAATTCAGCTGCTGAGAAATGCAAAGATAAAATTGGTGATAAGTGGGAAGGTTTTGCAAATTATTGGAGAACTACTCAGCTAGAATATACCTGGCTTAGAAGTCTAATGAAAAGACATAAAGATTTTTGGCAAGTGACTGAAGATAGTTTGGACAAATCTATGAAAGCATTTGAAATAAACTCGTCAATGAGAAATGAATTATTAGATCTTTATAAAATTCTTTCTCCATTTAAAGAAGTGCCTGAAGTTTTAAAATCACTTAAAGAAAAGGATTTAAAACTTGCTATTCTTTCAAATGGTACACCTACTCTTCTTAATCAATTAGTTAAAAGTAATAATTTAGATAATTTGTTTGATGATCTTTTTTCAGTAGAAGAAATTGGTATTTATAAACCAGACTCTAAAGTTTACGATATGCCAATTAAAAAATACAATA
>JAOHEU010000013.1 GCA_028097645.1 Candidatus Pelagibacter sp.
TGAAATTTCAAACAAACCACCTGGAACAATTGAATTTTTTTTAGGTTCTATATCTGCTGCTCTATATTTGCTTCTAAATGTTAATCTAAAATCTTTAAGTTTAATTTTCTTAAGAAAAATACTATCTTTGCATCTTCGTTGCATTTGAAAATGATTCAAATTACTACCATATGCAAAGTAAAGCATTTATCGATCCACTACTTCAATCTTCTTTTTATCAATAAACTCTAAAATTTGTGAATTACAATTGTCAATTTTAGATTGATCTTCAGATCTTATCACTATAGATACCCCAAGTTTTCCTGCTTGAAAAAACGGATAACTTCCAATTTCAACATCTTGATTATCATTTTGGACTTTAGTTAAAGAATCTGCAATTTCACTTTCAACTGTTCTTAAGCTTATAGTTAAACTTAAAATAGGTTCACCCCCAACAATACTATTTGTTAAACCACCTAACATAGATTTTAAAATTGACGGAACCCCTGGTAAACAAAATACATTTTCAACACTAAAACCTGGAGCACCGCTTGTGGGATTTAAAATTAAATTGGCATTCTCTGGCATCCATACCATTTTTTGTCTACCTTCATTAAATTCACCTGGTTTATAATAAGCTTCTAAAATTTTATATGCTTCTTTATGTATTTCATATTTTAATCGAAATGCTTTTGAAACAGACTGAGCAGTAATATCATCATGAGTAGGACCAATACCTCCTGTTGTAAAAACATAATCGTAAGATTTTTTTAATAGATTAAGTGTATCTATTATTGTTTTTTCAATGTCTGGAATAACCCTAACCTCTCCCACTTTAACCCCAATTGAATTTAGCCAAGTTGCTAAAGTTGAAGTGTTGGTATCTTGTGTTCTGCCAGATAAAATTTCATTGCCTATAATTAATATTGCGGCATTAACTTTTGTGTTTTTGTTCATTTTAAATGTATAATTTAGAAATGGAATTTACCAAGTCTTTAATAAAAGGCAAATTAATCAAACGTTACAAACGTTTTTTTACTGATATAAAATTAACAAATGAAGTAGTTACTGCACATTGTCCTAATACTGGATCGATGAAAGGTTTATTAAATGAGGGCAATGATGTTTATTTACTTCCTAATAACGACCCCAAGCGAAAACTTAAATACGGACTTGAAATTATTAAAACAAGAAAAAACCTAGTTGGTGTTAACACTCACATGGCTAATAAAATAGCTCAACACGCTCTAGAAAATAATCTTATTAAAGAACTTAAAAATAGTGATCTAATTAAACCAGAGATCTTTTTTAATAAAGAGACTAGATTTGATTTTTTAATTGAAAAAAACAAACAAAAGAGCTTTGTAGAGGTTAAAAATGTTACCCTTTTTAGAAATAAAGACACAGCTGAGTTTCCAGATGCCGTGACAGCACGTGGCACCAAACACCTGCTCGCTCTTATTGATGCCATAAAAAAAGGTTATAAAAGCTACTTATTATTTTTAGTTCAAATACAAAACATGGAAAAGTTTAAGATAGCTAAAGATGTAGATGCTGAATATTATAAGAATTATCTAATTGCTAAAAAAGCAGGAGTTAACTTTTTAGCCTATAGATGTGATATAAGTTCTAAAAAAATTTTTATAGATAAAAAACTGAAGATTGTTGATGAGTGATTATAAAGAGAAATTTGAAAAAATGAGAGTAGCTGGAAAATTGGCAGCTCAAACTTTAGATATGCTGACTGATAATATCAAGGAAGGTGTATCAACAGATCATATTGATAAATTAGGTTACGAATTTATTAGAGATAACGGCGGATACTCTGCTCCACTTTATTATAGGGGTTTTATAAAATCTTTGTGTACATCTTTAAATCATGTTGTCTGCCACGGTATTCCATCAGATAGAATTTTAAGAGATGGTGATGCAGTCAATGTAGATGTAACAGCTATTGTTGATGAACATTATGGAGATACTAGTAGAATGTTTTCAATCGGTAATACCTCTGTTAAATTAAATAATCTTATAGACACAACCCACGAGTCGATGATGAGAGCAATTAAGATTTTAAAACCTGGAATTAAATTGGGGGATATAGGATATGAAATTCAATCATTCGTTGAAGATAAAGGTTTTTCAGTTGTAAGAGATTTTTGTGGTCATGGTATAAGCACAACATTTCATGAGCCACCTAATATTTTACATTATGGAAGTAAAAACTCTGGAATGGATTTAAGACCTGGAATGACTTTTACAATTGAGCCTATGATTAATACAGGTAAATACGATGTTAAGATGTTAAACGATGGCTGGACTGCTGTTACAAAAGATAAATCTTTATCAGCACAATTTGAGCATACATTAGGAATTACTGAAAATGGTTATGAAATCTTTACAGAATCTGCTAAAGGTTATTCAAAGCCCCCATACTTATAATTAATGATTAAAAGATACTCTCGAAAAAGAATTAACTAATATTTGGTCAGAAGAAAATAAATATAAAATTTGGCTTGATGTAGAAGTTGCAGCTGCTGAAGCTATGGAAAAACTTGGTCAAATCCCAAAAGGTGTAGCATCTGTTATTAGAAAAAAAGCTAAAATAAATGTAGATAGAATTCATAAGATAGAGTCAGAGGTTAAACACGACGTTATAGCCTTTTTAACTTCAGTAACTGAAAAAGCAGGAATTAAAGCTAGGTATCTTCACCAAGGTATGACCTCATCAGATGTATTGGATACAAGTTTTAATATTCAAATGGTTCAATCAGGTAAAATCATCCTAAAAGACATAGATCAAATTTTAAAAGTTCTTAAAAAACAAGCTAAGAAATACAAATTTACACCGTGCATGGGAAGAAGTCATGGTATTCACGCAGAACCCGTTACCTTTGGGTTAAAATTAGCTTCGTTTTATGAAGAATTTAAGAGAAATAGAAAAAGATTAGTAGATGCGATTGATGAGGTATCCACTTGTGCAATATCTGGGGCAGTTGGAACCTTTGCTAATATTAATCCTAATGTTGAAAAACACGTTGCAAAAAAATTGGGTTTAAGAGTTGAGCCAATTTCAACTCAAGTAATACCAAGAGACCGACATGCTTTTTATTTCTCAGTATTGGGAATTATTGCTGGATCAATAGAAAGAGTTGCGGTTGAGATTAGACATTTACAAAGAACTGAAGTTTATGAATTACAAGAATTCTTCTCAAAAAATCAAAAAGGTTCTTCAGCGATGCCTCATAAAAAAAACCCAATATTAAGTGAAAACTTAACTGGTCTTGCAAGAATGGTTAGAAGTGCAGTAATTCCTGCTTTAGAAAATATTGCTCTATGGCATGAAAGAGATATTTCTCATTCTAGTGTTGAGAGAAACATCGGGCCTGATGCAAATATTACAACTGATTTTGCTCTTGTGAGACTAACAAATATTTTAGATAACATGATCGTTTATCCTAAAAAGATGTTAGAGAATTTAAATATCACTAAAGGATTGATTTTTTCACAAGAAGTAATGCTAGAGTTAACAAAATCAGGATTAAGTAGAGAACAATCTTACAGAATGGTTCAAAATTACGCTAAAAAATGTTTTGCAGAGGATTTGGATTTATTTGATGTTATTAGTTCTGATAAGTTAATTATGAGTAAAATTACTCCTAAAAAACTAAAATCTATATTTAGTTACGCAAAACACTTTAAAAATGTAAATTTCATCTTTAGAAGAGTTTTTAAATAATGAAAAAAGGAAAAAAACTATACGAGGGTAAAGCTAAAATCATTTACGCAACTAATGATAAAAATTTAGTCATTCAGTATTTTAAAGATGATGCTACCGCATTTAACAATCAAAAAAAATCCACTATTGAAGGAAAAGGTGTATTAAATAACAGAATTTCAGAACACATCCTCTCCAACCTTTCTCAAATTGGAATTAAAAATCATTTAGTTAAAAGACTTAATATGAGAGAACAAGTTATTAAGTTAGTTGAAATTATTCCAATTGAATTTATTGTAAGAAATGTTGCAACCGGATCAATTACTAAAAGATTAGGAATTGAAGATGGAACAGTTTTAAAAGAGCCTCTAATTGAATATTGCTTAAAGGATGACAAATTAGGAGATCCATTAATTGCAGAGGAACATATTTTAGCTTTTGATTGGGCTTCTAAAAAAAGAAATTGAAAAAGTTAAAAAGATGATTTTAAGAATTAATGACTTTATGATCGGTATGTTTAGAGGCGTTGGAATTAAGCTGATTGATTTTAAATTAGAATTTGGAAGACTAAAAGTTAACGGTAAAGATGAAGTGATATTGGCTGATGAAATTAGCCCTGATACTTGTAGGCTTTGGGACAGTATAACAGACAAAAAACTAGATAAAGACAGATTTAGAAAAAATTTAGGTGATCTTATTCCAGCATATACAGAAGTTGCAAAAAGACTGGGCATACTTCATGAGCAATCCAACGTCTCAGCGGTTAATGTTACCAAACTATCTTCTGTTAAAAGGAAACGTAAATGAAAATTTCAGTAATCATTACTCTTAAAAAAGATGTGTTAGATCCTCAAGGTAAAGTTATTCATCAAACTTTAGATGGAATGGGCTTTAATGACATTAATGAAGTAAGACAAGGTAAGTATTTTGAAATAGATACTAAAGAAAGTGATCCAAAAAAAGCTAAAGATAAAGTTGAAGAAATGTGCAAAAAACTTTTAGCTAATCTTGTTATTGAAAATTATAAAATTATTGATGCACAATAATTAATGAAATCATCCGTCATTACATTTCCAGGATCAAATTGTGATAGAGACATGAATGTGGCTCTTAAAAAATTTGGGTTTAAAAATAAAATGGTTTGGCATGATGATGTTGAATTACCTAAAAGTGATTTAGTCGTTTTGCCTGGTGGGTTTTCATATGGGGATTATTTACGATGTGGAAGCATGGCCTCTAAATCTAAAATTATGAAATCAGTAATTAATTTTGCAAATTCTGGGGGTATGGTGATGGGAATTTGTAATGGTTTTCAAATTTTAGTTGAAACAGGTTTAGTTCCAGGTGTTTTATTAAGAAACAAATACTTAGAATTTATTTGTAAAAATGTATTTGTTAAAATTAATAATAAACAAAATACTTACTTTAAAAATATTGATAATGAAGTCTTAGAGTTTCACATTGCTCATAACGAAGGAAACTATTTTTGTACCAAAGAGCAATTAAAAGAAATTGAAGATAACGAGCAAATTGCAATTAATTACTGCGATAAAGAAGGTAAAACTGAAGAACAATTTAATCCTAATGGATCTATTAAAAATATTGCAGGAATTTTTAATAAAGAAAAAAATGTTCTAGGAATGATGCCTCATCCTGAAAGAATGATTGACCCTTCTCTATCAGGTGAAGATGGTTCTCTTTTTTTTAATAATTTAATCAATAATTTAAAATGATAGTAAATGAACAAGTGGCCATAGATCATGGTCTTAAAAAAGATGAGTATGCTAAAATTTGTGAACTACTGGATAGAACTCCAAACATCACAGAACTTGGAATTTTCTCAGCAATGTGGAATGAACATTGTTCATATAAATCATCAAGACTTCACTTAAAAACACTACCAACTAAAGGAAAGCAAGTTATCCAAGGACCAGGAGAAAACGCTGGTGTGGTTGATATTGGGGATAATGATGCAATTGTATTTAAAATTGAAAGTCATAACCACCCCTCATTCATTGAACCCTATCAAGGGGCTGCAACTGGTGTTGGTGGTATCATGAGAGATGTCTTTACAATGGGAGCACGTCCTATTGCAAACTTGAATTCTATTCATTTTGGCTCTCCTCAACATAAGAAAACTAAGAATTTATTGAGAGGGGTTGTGCACGGTATTGGTGGCTATGGAAACTGTATGGGAGTTCCAACCATTGCTGGTCAAACGAACTTTGATAGTTCTTATAATGGTAACATCTTAGTCAATGCCATGACTTTAGGTTTGGTTAAAAAAGATAAGATTTTCTATTCAAAAGCAGCAGGATTAAACAAACCAGTAATATATGTAGGTTCAAAGACAGGCCGTGATGGAATTCATGGCGCGAGTATGGCATCAGCTAGTTTTGATGAAAAAATTGAAGAAAAAAAACCGACAGTTCAAGTTGGTGATCCGTTTACTGAAAAATTATTACTCGAAGCATGCCTAGAGTTAATGGCAGGAGATTCAATTATAGCAATTCAAGATATGGGTGCAGCAGGATTAACATCATCTAGTATAGAAATGGCTTCAAAAGGAAACCTTGGAATTGAAATCAATTTAAATAAAGTTCCATGCAGAGAAGCAAACATGACCCCTTATGAAATTATGCTCTCTGAAAGCCAAGAAAGAATGTTAATCGTTCTTGAAAACGGCAAAGAAGAAAAAGCTAAAAAGATATTTGATAAATGGAATTTAGATTTTGCCGTAATTGGTAAAACAACTAATTCTAAAAAAATTGAATTATTTTTTGATAATGAACAAGTGGCAGATATTCCAGTTAATACTTTAGTTGAAAATTCACCGATGTATGACCGTAAATGGAAAAAAGCAAAACTTCCTAAAAAAAAATAAAATTAAAAAAGAAGAACTTAAAAATTTAAAGATTATAGATATTTTAAAGAAAGTTTTATCTCATCCAAATGTTTGCAGTAAAGAGTGGATTTGGCAACAGTATGATCACACAGTTATGGGAGATACTATTCAAAAACCTGGTGGTGACTCAGGAGTTGTTCGTGTTCATGGAACTGATAAAGCAGTTGCAGCTTCTGTTGATAGTTCTGCGGTGTATTGTTGGGCA
Organism: Candidatus Pelagibacter sp.; assembly: GCA_028097645.1. The sequence continues at coordinate 6,805 of JAOHEU010000013.1, forward strand.
CATCCATTAACTGGTGGAAAACAAGTAGTTTGTGAAAGTTTTAGAAACTTAATTTCTGTTGGGGCAAAACCAGTTGCTATTACTAATTGTTTAAACTTTGGTAGTCCTGAGAATGAAGAAAACATGGGAGAGTTTGTAGAGTGCGTTCAAGGGATTGGAGAAGCTGCTGGATATTTAAAATTTCCCGTCGTTTCAGGAAATGTATCTTTTTATAATCAAACCAAAGATGAAGGGATTAAGCCTACCCCATCTATTGGAGGAGTTGGTTTAATTAAAGATTATAAAAAAATGATTACCATGGATTTTAAGCAAGTTGATAATATCATTCTAGTTATTGGTAAAACTGAAGGTCATATTGATCAGAGTTTACTTGCAAGAAATATTTTAAATGAAAAAAATGGCCCTCCACCCGAGGTAAATTTATTTAATGAAAAAAATAATGGAGAAACCTTATTAAAGTTAATAGATGCGGGTCACATCAAAAGTGCTCACGATGTATCCATAGGAGGAATTATTACTGCTGTTTCTAAGATGTGTATTAAAGGAAATAAGGGAATTAATCTTAAAAAACCAAAATATTTAATCAATGAAATTGAGTACTACTTTGGTGAAGATCAAGGCAGATACATAATTGAAGTAAGTAAAGACAGTCTTAAAAAAGTGACTGATATTTTAAACAAAAACGCTGTTCATTATGATGAACTTGGAACGATTAATGAAGATCAATTGTTTATTAATGAAAAGACAAAAGTATCAATTGACGAATTAATAACATCGAATACAAATTGGCTAACAAATTACATGAGTAAATAATGGCAATGGATTTAAAAGAAATTGAGAGTTTAATCAAAGAAGCATTGTCTGATGCTACTGTTGAAATTCAAGATTTAGCTGGAGATGGAAATCACTATTCAGCAACTGTCACTTCCGCTCAATTTTCAGGCAAAAGCAAAATTGAACAACACAAAATGGTGTATAATTCTCTTAAGGGTAAGATGGGAAATGAATTACATGCCCTAGCAATTAAAACAAAGGAGCAATAATGGACGATAATACAAAAAATTTAATTCAAAATCATATTGATAGTAATGAAGTGTGCTTATTTATGAAAGGAACTCCTGATGCTCCTCAATGTGGTTTCTCAATGGCTGTATCAAACATGTTAAAAATTCTTGAAGTTAATTTTCAAGGTGTAAATGTTTTAGAAGATCAAAACTTAAGAGAAGGTATTAAAGTCTACAGTGACTGGCCGACTATCCCTCAACTTTATATTAATAAAGAATTTGTGGGTGGTTGTGATATCGTTAAAGAAATGTACGAAAGTGGTGAATTAGCAAAATTACTTGAGGCTAAAGGAATAAGTTTTAAAGCTAAAAATTAATTTTAATTTTATCTAGAGTAATATTCAATTACTAGATTAGGTTCCATAACGATTGGATATGGGACTTCTTCAAACTTAGGAGTTCTAACAAATTTAACTTTTTTGTTTTTCTCATCCATTTGAATGTATTCTGGAGCTTCTCTCTCTTTATTTGCTAAAGCAATATCGATGATAGCAAGTTGTTTAGATTTATCTCTAATCTCAATTGTATCCTCTTCTTTAACTAAGTAGCTTCCAATATTAACTTTTTTACCGTTCACTCTTACGTGACCATGGTTAATTAATTGTCTAGCTGAGAAAATAGTGGTTGCAAACTTTGCTCTGTAGATCACTGCATCTAATCTTCTCTCTAATAAACCAATTAAGTTTTCACCAGTGTCCCCTTTAAGCATAACAGCTTTTTTATAAATATTTCTAAATTGTCTTTCGTTAATATTACCATAGTAAGCTTTTAATTTTTGCTTAGCTTGTAACTGAATTCCATAATCTGACGGCTTACCTTGTCTTGATTGACCATGCTGACCAGGTCCATAAGCTCTAGTATTGAAAGGACTCTTAGGTCTTCCCCATAGGTTAACCTTTAGTCTTCGATCTACTTTATGTTTAGAGTTTAATCTTTTTGTCATTTGATATTGGGGTTTATAAGCTTACAGACCATTTTGTCAATCAACGTTTTTTGCCTAAACTAGCAAATACACTGGCCAATATACGTGTTTCTTTAGAAGATAGCTCCATTCTGTAGAAAATGTTTCTCAAGTTCTCTAGCATGATAGGCTTCTTTTCTTTAGGTTTGAAAAAGTTAATTTCGTCCAAGTTTTGAATACACAAGTTTGTCATCGAGTGAATTTCCTTTTTAGAAGCTGCTTTGACCTTTTTAGACTTTTTAAAATTAGAAGTCTTAGATTTTACGATACTTGAGACATATTGAGCAATAATAATTAGACTGTGAGATAAATTTAAAGATTTAAACTCAGGATTAGTTGGAATTTGCAAAGTATAGTTTGCATAACTTACTTCATTATTCGATAATCCTGATGCCTCAGATCCAAATAAAAAAGCTACTTTTTTAGTAAAATCAATTTTTTTTAGATCTTCTAATTGAATGTGTTTAATATTTTTGTTTCTAAATCTTGCAGATGTTGCAATTACATAATCAATATTTTTTAATGCAGACTCCAGGTGATCAAATACTTTGCTTTTGTTAATGATATTTTTAGCACCAACTGATGTTGCTAAAATTTTATCGTTAGGAAAAATAGGCTTTGGATCGATAACGGATAACTTTTGAAAATTAAAATTCTTCATTCCTCTTGCGCATGCACCAATATTTTCTGATAGTTGAGGCTTATGTAAAATGAAAGTAATATTATTTGTTGACATTATTATTAATATAATACCTACAAGCTAGCTGGAGCCTTATCTTTAAATAGTTTGTAATCTAAACTATCGACTAATGCTTTGAATGATGCATCAATTATATTTGGTGAAACTCCTATAGTGAACCAGTTTACACCTTTAGAGTCTGTACTTTCAATTGAAACTCGAGTTACCGCTTCAGTACCCGTATTTAAAATTCTTACTTTATAATCAACTAATTTTAAGTCTTTTAAATATTCAGAGTATTTTGCAAGTTTATTTACATTTTTTCTAATCGCGTTATCAAGTGCATTAACAGGTCCATTTCCTTGACCCTCACATAATATTTTTTGACCATCAACTTCTAATTGTGCTTTTGCAACTGAAATAATTTCACCGGTATTATCTTTTTTGACTGTTACATCATATTCATTAATTAAAATATATCTTGGAATATCACCCATTAATCTTCTAGCTAATAATTCAAATGAAGCATCTGCTCCATCATAACTATAGCCAATAAATTCTCTGTCTTTAACTTCGCTCAAAAGTTTTTTAATCTTTGGGTCATTTTTTTCAATCTGGATACCGATTGATTTTAATCTAGACATTATATTAGATTGACCAGCTTGATCTGAAACTACGATGTTTCTTGAATTGCCTACTTCTTCAGGGTCAATATGTTCGTATGTTTTTGGGTCCTTTTGAACTGCTGATACGTGCATGCCTCCTTTATGTGAAAAAGCAGAAGCACCCACATAAGGTAAATGTTTATTCGGTTTTCTATTCAACAATTCATCTAATAATCTTGAGCACTGAGTTAAGTTTTTTAAGTTTTCTCGCTTAATATTTAATTCAAATTTTTCACTAAAATCTTTTTTTAGAAATAAGGACGGGATCAAAGACATTAAATTTGCATTACCGCATCTCTCCCCTAGTCCATTAATAGTTCCTTGAATTTGTCTAACTCCCGCTTGAACTGCAGCTAAACTATTTGCTACTGCATTTTCTGTATCATTATGAGCGTGGATCCCTAAATTTTCTCCAGGGATATGTTTTGTAATCTCAGATACAATTTTAGATACTTCGTGTGGAAGAGTTCCACCATTGGTGTCACATAAAACAATCCATCTAGCACCATGATCGTATGCAGCTTTTAAACACTTTAATGCATATTCAGGATTAGATTTATATCCATCAAAGAAATGTTCTGCATCAAACATAAATTCTTTACCTGAACCAACGATATGTTTTGCGCTCTCACTAATATTTTCTAAATTTTCTTCATTCGATATTCCAAGCGCTACATCAACTTGAAAATCCCAAGATTTTCCAAATAAGCAAACAGAAGAACTTTTTGAATTAATTAATGATGCTAACATTGGGTCATTTTCAGCACTATGTTCTGATTTTTTAGTCATTCCAAAGGCTGTGAGTTTTGCATTTTTAAAACCATGATCTTTGTTAAAAAACTCAGTATCAGTTGGATTAGCTCCAGGCCAACCGCCTTCAATGTAATCTACCCCTAAATTATCTAGTGAATTTGATATTTTCTCTTTGTCATCAATTGAAAAATCAACCCCTTGAGTTTGAGCCCCATCTCTTAATGTAGTGTCAAAAATGTATAGCTTTTCTTTGCTCATTTAAATTTCCAAATTGTTTTACCATCTTTATCTTCTATTAAAACACCTTTGTCTAAAAGGTAGTCTCTAATATTATCAGCTTCTGCATAGTTTTTATCTGCCCGAGCTTTATTTCTAAGTTCTATCTTGTTTTCAATTTCTGTCTCTGAAATATCTATTTTCCCTTTTTTGTAATCTAGCCACTCTTCTTTAGTTTCTTGAAGCAAACCAATAAAATTACATGCCGAATTAAATATTTGTTTATCGATATTGTTTCCTTTGTTCGCTTTATCATAAAGTTTATGTAAATTAGCAATGTAACCTGGAGTATTGATATCATCATACAAAGGTTGAATAATTTCATCTTCAAAGTCTTGGTTGGAAGGTAAATAAGCATTATACCATTTATCAATTGTGTTCTGACAATCGTCTAATAATTTATCATTCCAATCTAATGGTTGTTTATAGTGGGCACTGATCAAAGCTAATCTTAAAACTTGTCCGCTAACTTTACCTCTAAAATCTTTAATCTTTAAAATGTTACCCTGAGATTTTGCCATTTTTTCATTCGACATAGTAATAAAGGCATTGTGAAGCCAATAATTGGCAAAAACCTTAGTATCATTTGCACATCTTGATTGAGCAATTTCATTTTCATGATGTGGAAAAATTAAATCTATCCCGCCACCATGGATATCAAATTCATTTCCCAAAAATTTCTTAGACATTGCTGAGCATTCTAAATGCCAGCCAGGTCTACCCTTCCCCCAAGGAGAGTCCCACGATGGCTCATTTTCTAAAGAAGGTTTCCACAACACAAAATCTTCTGAGTTTTTTTTGTTATCACTGACTTCAATTCTAGATCCTGCAATTAATTCCTCTAATTTCTTATTTGATAATTGGCCATAATCATCAAATTTTTTTACTTCAAAATAAACATGTTTATTATTTTCATAAGCAAAACCTTTTTTAATTAACTCAGAGACCATCTCAATCATTAAATCAATATGCTCAGTTGCTTTGGGCTGTGCAGTTGGGATTTCACAATTTAGATAATTACAATCTTCACTAAAACTTTTAATTACAGTCTGTGTTAGATCTGAAATAGATATTTTTTTTTCATTTGATGATTTAATTATTTTATCATCAACGTCAGTAATATTTCTTACATAAGTAACTGATGCATATTTGCTTTTAAGTATTTTAAAAAGAATATCAAAGATTACAATTGGTCTAGCATTTCCAATATGAGGGTCGTCATAAACAGTTGGCCCACAAACATACATGCCTATATTTTTTTCATCTATTGGAACAAATTTTTCTTTTTTGTTACTTAAATTGTTCGTTAAAAAAATATCTTTATTCATAATTTTAGAAATATACTTAATTTATAGATTTGTGAATCTATTTGATTAGTTTGGAATTTTGCATACTGGAATGGGCTCCATTTTATGCAAATTTTGTTTTCTTATCGTTTCGTATTTAGCTCTATTAACTGAGTTAGGATTGTCCATAGCCTCTTCTAATTCATGATATTTTAAACCCAGTTGACCTTCATCCGTTCGACCATCATCCCATAGACCATCTGTTGGAGCGGCTTCAATTATTTCATTTAAAATTCCGAGTTCTTTTCCAATTTCCCAAACTTCGCTTTTGTTACAATCAGCTATTGGAGATATATCAACACCACCATCTCCATATTTTGTATAAAATCCAACACCAAAATCCTCTACTTTATTACCTGTACCAACGACAATCCCTTTGTTTGCTGCAGCTACTTGGTAAAGGGTAGTCATTCTTAATCTTGCTCTAGAATTTGCCATTCCATGTTCGTTATCAAAATTGGATAAGCTAGAAGAAAAAGCTGAGAACAATTCATCTAAATTTATTGTATGAGCTTCAACATTTTTAAATTTATTAACTAGCCACTCTTGATGTTTTAAACTTAAATCATGTTGTTGTGATTTTTGTTTAATAGGCATCGATAATACAATTGTTTTTAAACCAGTCATTGCACTTAAAGTACTTGAAACAGAAGAGTCTATTCCACCAGAAATTCCAATTACTAATGATTGCGCCTTACTTGGCATATTGTTTGCGTAATCTTTAATCCAATTAGATATAAAATTTACTTTTTCTGAAGCATTCATAATTATAAAATATTGTTAGTTGGTATCTTTTACAATGTTTTAAGATGCCGCTCTGTCTGCATTTTTAGAATATGAGCTATTCTTTTTAATCTCATCAGAAATTAAAAAAGCTAGTTCTAAAGCCTGATTTGCGTTAAGTCTTGGGTCGCAGTGAGTATGATATCTAGAGGATAAATCTCTCTCTGATATTTTTTGAGCTCCACCGATACATTCAGTTACATTTTGACCAGTCATTTCAATGTGCAATCCACCTGCATAACTGCCTTCACTTTGATGGCAAGCAAATACATTTTTAACTTCTTTTAAAACACTATTAAATGGTCTTGTCTTAAATCCAGTAGCAGCTTTTATTGTGTTACCATGACAAGGATCACATGACCAAATTACATTTAAACCTTCTTTTTTAATTGCTCTGATTAATTTTGGTAAATGTTTTGAAACATTGTCAGCACCAAACCTTGAAATTAGAGTTATCTTACCTTTTTCATTAGTTGGGTTAATTTTATTGCAAAGATTTATTAAATCTTCTGGTTTTAAAGTTGGTCCACATTTAATTCCTATTGGATTTTTAATCCCTCTACAAAATTCAACATGTCCACCATCAAGTTGTCTAGTTCTATCTCCAATCCAAACAAAGTGAGCTGAAGTATCATGATTTTCTCCTGTAGTAGAATCCGTTCTTGTCATCGTTTCTTCAAAAGGTAATAATAATGCTTCGTGTGAAGTCCAGAAATTAACAGTTTTTAATCTTCTATTGAAATCTGAATTAATTCCACATGCATCCATAAATGCTAGTGCATCAGCAATTTTATCTTCTAAATCCTTAAATCTTTTAAGGGCTGGACTATTTTTAATAAATCCTAAGTTCCAATTATGAACATTTTTAAGATCTGCAAAACCACCATGACAAAAAGCTCTTATCAAATTTAATGTTGCAGCAGACTGAGAATAAGCTTTAAATAATCTTTTTGGATCAGGAACTCTTGATTTTTCATTAAATTCCATTCCATTTATATTGTCACCTAAATAACTTGGAAGCTCTACTCCATCTTTAGACTCCATTGGTGAACTTCTAGGTTTTGAAAATTGACCAGCTATTCTTCCAACTTTAACAACAGGAAGAGATGCTGAGTAAGTTAAAACTAATGACATTTGTAACATTAATTTAAATGTGTCTCTGATATTATCTGGATTAAATTCTGCAAAACTTTCAGCACAATCTCCTCCTTGAAGTAAAAATGCTTTACCATCTACTACTTCTGCAAGTTGGTCTTTTAAATGTCTTGTCTCACCAGCAAATACTAAAGGGGGGAATGTTCCAATCTTATCCAACACCGTGTCCAATTCCTTTTTATTAGGATAATCAGGAATGTGTTTTACAGGATATTTTCTCCAGCTATTTTTTTTCCAATTTTTCATATTCAACCGGGGATTGTTTTAACAGAGTTTAGACTTTATTCAACTGTTACTGATTTAGCTAAGTTTCTTGGCTTATCTATATCATAACCTTTTTTAAGAGCTGAATAATAAGCAAGTTTTTGAAGTGGGATAGTTAAAAGAAATGGCAGTAAGTCGTCATTACTAGTTTCTACTTCAATTTTTTCCCAAATATTTTCAGATACAATTTCATCTTTACTTTTATTAGTAATTAATAAAACTTTAGCTCCTCTTGCTACTACTTCCTGCATATTCGAAATAGTTTTTTTGTAATAGTTGTCTCTTGGAGCCAAAACTACCACAGGCATACCCTCTTCAATTAATGCTAACGGTCCATGCTTCATTTCACCCGCTGGATAACCTTCAGCGTGAACATAAGAAAGTTCTTTAAGTTTTAACGCGCCCTCTAATGCAATTGGATAAGAAAAACCTCTTCCTAAAAACATTGATCCTTTAGCTTCATTAAATGTTGAAGCAATAGCTTGAACGTCATTATCTATTAATAAAGTTTCTTCAATTAATTTTGGTAAATTTTTCAGATCTTTAATCTTTTCTTGATAATCTTTATTTGCAATTTCTTTCCTTAATGATGATAATTTTAATGACAAAATATATAATACAAGTATTTGGCCCAAAAATGCCTTGGTTGATGCAACTCCAATTTCAGGACCACAATGAATAGGCAATACAAAATTTGAGTCTCTTGCAATTGAGCTTTCAATTACATTAACAACAGCGCATGTTTTCATTTTATTTTTATTACATAAATCTAGTGCAGCATAAGTATCGGCTGTTTCACCTGATTGAGATACAAAAATATATAAAGTGTCATTTTTAAATCTATTTTTTCGGTATCTAAACTCTGATGCGATATCAATATTAACATCCAAGGTTGTTAATTCTTCAAACCAATACTTTGCCATTAAACAAGAATGGTAAGCAGTTCCGCATCCAATCAGCATTATTGATTTGATTTCATCTATTTTCCAGGGAAAATTATAAATATTGATATCATTATTCATACTATCCACATATTCTTTGATACCTGTTTTTAAAGTTTGGGGCTGTTCTTCAATTTCTTTGGCCATAAAATGCTTGAAATCACCCTTATCGTAATTTTGTTGTTCGGTAGAAAGCTCTAAGACTTTTTTGTTAATTTTTATCCCATCTTCATTAAAAAAATTAATTTCATCTTTTTTAATAAAACAAAATTCACCATCTTCTAAATAAGTTATTTTATTGGTCATTGATTTAAGTGCATAAGAATCTGATCCAAGATAATTTTCATTAGGGCCATACCCCACTGCTAAAGGAGAGCCACGTCTTGCCCCTATTATCATATCTGACATATCTTTAAAAATTATTCCTAAGGCAAAACTTCCATGAAGTTGTTTTAACGTTTTTGTAATAGCCTCTAGTAATTCAGACGTTTTAAGATTTTCTGAAATAAGATGAACAATTACCTCTGTGTCTGTTTGAGATTTAAATTTATGTCCTTTGCTTAATAAATATTTCTTTAATAATGTTGAATTTTCAATAATTCCATTATGAACTACTGATACATTTTCTGATGAATGTGGGTGAGCATTAACACTATTTGGTACTCCATGTGTTGCCCATCTTACATGACCAATACCAATATTTCCTGAAAGATTTTTTAAATCAAAATTATTTTCTAAATTTTCTACCCTTCCTTCAGATTTAACTTCATTAATAAAGCCATCAGACAAAGTTGCAATCCCAGCAGAATCGTATCCTCTATACTCTAATTTCTTAAGGGAATTAATAATACTACTTGATACTGACTTATTACTGGAGATCCCTATTATTCCACACATAATTTATTTTCTTTTATAATTCTTAATTTCAGTTTGTATTGATCTTGTTAATGCTAACGATTTCTTTTTTACACTTTTAGTGATTACTGAACCTGCACCAATAATACTTTTCTCTTCTAATGTTAGTGGAGCAACTAGAGATGAATTTGATCCAACAAAAACTTTATCTTTAATTTTTGTCTTACTTTTTTTAACACCATCATAATTGCAAGTAATAGTTCCAGCACCTATATTAACAGACTTTCCAATATCACTATCTCCAATATAAGATAAATGATTTACTTTTGATTTTTTTCCAACTGTACTTTTTTTAATTTCCACAAAGTTTCCAATTTTTGAGCCTTCTTTTAAAATTGTATCAGGTCTTATTCGAGCATAAGGACCAACTTCGACTTTATCTTCTATTTTACATGACTCTAAATGCGAAAATGATTTTATAACAACATTGCTACCAATTTTTACATTTTTTCCAATAACAACATAGGGTTCTATGATTACATTTTTCCCAATTTTAGTATCGTTAGAAAAAAAAATTGTTTCAGGTCCAAGCATTTTAACACCACTAGCTAAAAATCTATTACGAAGTTTATTTTGAATTTTTTGTATATTTAATTCTTTCATTTTAAATCGCTTTACATTAAGTATAGGACTTAATTAATTCACATAATATTTCTTTAAAAAACTTTTGAAATGAAGCAAAAATTCACAATTTTATTTGATTTAGATGGTACACTTGTAGATACCGCTCCTGATTTAATGCTAGCTCATAATCATGTGATGAAGAAATTTGGTTATCCCACTAAATCAATAGAAGATATGCGAAATTTAGTTGGCAAAGGTGCTGGTGCTTTAATTGGTAGATCAATATGGGGACAAGCAAAAAAAGAATTTAGTAAAGTCTTGGATGAAAAAATAAAAGATGAAATGGTTAAAGAATTTGTAAATTTCTACGGCAAAAATATAGTTAATAAAAGCACTCTAGTAACTGGGGTTAAAGATTTTTTAATTTGGTGCAAAGAACAAAATATTTCGATGGCAGTTTGTACAAATAAACAAGAGCATCTTTCTAATGATCTTTTAAAAAAAATTGGAATTTATGATTTCTTTGAATATGTTGCTGGATCAGATACATTTGATTATTGTAAACCAGATCCAAGACATCTTACAAATGTAGTAGAAATATTAGATGGAGATGTAAAAAAAACTATAATGATTGGAGATAGTGAAACTGATGCAAATGCTGCCAAAGCTGCAGAGATACCAGTTATTTTATTAGAAAATGGGTATACTGAAAAAAATACAACTGAAATATATCACAATCACCTTATAAAAGACTTCATTGGTATTGAAAAAATAATATCCAAATATCTTTAATATTGATTAATTTTTTTTAACTATTAAAACAAAATCACTATTAAGGAGTTATTTTGTTATTACATACAGTTAAAGTTTATCCATCTAAAATCAACCTTCCTAAGAAAAAGCAACTTGCTTGGAAGATAGCTGAGATTGCAAGCGATAATGCAAAATTAAATAAAGATGCTATTGAAATGGTTATCAATAGAATTATTGACAATGCTTCTGTTGCAATAGCATCACTGAACAGAAAGCCTGTAATTTCTTCAAGAGAAATGGCGTTAAAACATTTTAGAAAAAATGGAGCGACTTTATTTGGTGTGAACTCAAAACTTAGATTTGATTGTGAGTGGGCAGCATGGTCAAATGGAACTGCTGTTAGAGAGCTTGATTTTCATGACACCTTTTTAGCAGCTGATTACAGTCATCCAGGTGATAATATTCCACCCTTGCTTGCGGTTGCTCAACAGAATAAAATTAGTGGAATAGATTTATTACGTGGAATTATTACAGCCTATGAAGTTCAGGTAAATCTAGTTAAAGGAATTTGTTTACATAAACATAAAGTTGATCATATAGCTCACTTAGGACCAAGCGTTGCTGCAGGTCTTGGTTCAATGCTAAAACTTAATACTGAAACAATTTATCAAGCAGTACAACAAGCATTGCATACTACTATCTCTACTAGACAATCTAGGAAAGGTGAGATTTCTAGTTGGAAAGCTTATGCTCCAGCTCATGCAGGTAAACTTGCAATTGAAGCAGTAGACAGAGTTATGCGTGGCGAAGGAGCCCCTAGCCCAATTTATGAGGGTGAAGATAGTGTTATTGCAAGAATATTAGACGGAAAAAAAGCTAATTACAAAGTACCACTTCCTAAAAAAGGAGAGGCAAAAAAAGCTATTTTAGAAACCTATACAAAAGAATATTCAGCAGAATATCAATCTCAAGCATTAATTGACTTAGCCAAAAAAACTTAAAACTAAAATACCTAATCTCAGCCAAATAAAAAAAATTGATATATTTACTAGTCACCATACTCATTATGTAATTGGAACTGGTGCCAATGATCCACAGAAGATGGATCCAAATGCAAGTAGAGAAACGCTTGATCACTCTATCATGTATATTTTTGCTGTAGCATTAGAGGATGGAGATTGGCATCATGTAAAATCTTATACTAAAGCTAGAGCAAATAAAAAAAGTACTATTAAAATTTGGAAATCAATTACAACTTATGAAGATAAGAAATGGACTAAAAAATATCATGATCCAAATCCAATGAAAAAATCTTTTGGTGCCAAAGTAGTTGTTACTTTAAACAATGGGAAAAAAATTATTGAGCAACTAGATAGAGCGGATG
>JAOHEU010000014.1 GCA_028097645.1 Candidatus Pelagibacter sp.
TAGGTTGATTTTTTAAAGAAATGATATTTTGAAGTTTCAAAAAACTTCATTATTATATATCAAGATTTTGCACATTAATTGCGTTAGAAATTATAAAATCTTTTCTCAAAGCAACATCGTTACCCATTAATGTATGTATTAGACTTTGATCCTTTTTAAAATCTTTTGAATACTGAACTTGTAATAGATTTCTTGTTTCAGGATCAAGAGTTGTGCTCCATAATTCTTCTGGGTTCATCTCACCTAAACCTTTAAATCTTTGAATATTCATTTTTGATTTTTCTAGATCTAGTTCTTTAATAAACTCTTTAGATCCTCTTTTTAATTTTTTTAATTCTTTATTGTTATTAACAATATAATCCTCTAACTCTTTTTCATCTTTAATATATATTCCTTTGGTTCCTTTGTTTATTTTAAATAAAGGAGGTTGAGCTAAATAAACATGCCCATTTTCAATTAATTTATTAAATGGTTTGTTGTTAAAAAAGGTTAATAAAAGAGCTCTAATGTGTGATCCGTCTACATCAGCATCCGTCATAATAATAATTTTTCCATACCTTAGATCTTTTAAATCTATTTCTTGTACTTTTGGATCTAGACCTAAGGCATTGATTAAAGTTACTATTTCATTTGATGAAATCATTTTTGATAAAGCTTTAGTTCTTTGTTGTTCAGAACTATCACCGTTCCCGTTCTTTTTAACTTGTAAATCTTCAACATAAGTGTTTAAAATTTTACCTCTCAAAGGTAAGACAGCTTGATTAGCTCTATTTCTACCTTGTTTAGCTGAGCCACCTGCTGAATCACCCTCTACAATAAACAACTCTGTGCCTTCTTGTTTTCCTATCTGACAATCTGCAAGTTTTCCTGGAAGACCACTTAATTCTAAAGCACCTTTTCTTCTTACATTTTCTCTAGCTTTTCGAGCCACATCCCTTGCCATTGCCGCTTGAATAACTTTTGCAAGAATTATTTTTGCAACTGAAGGGTTTTGATCAAACCATATAGACAGTTTTTCATTAACAACTGTTTCAACAATTATTCTAACTTCTGAAGAAACTAATTTATCTTTAGTTTGAGATGAAAATTTTGGATCTGGAATTTTTGCAGATATCACACAAGTAAGCCCTTCCTTGATATCATCTCCTGAAATAGCTAATTTGTTTTTTTTTAGAAGATTGTGTTCATTTGCATATTTGTTAATAACTCTTGTTAGTGCACTTCTAAAACCTAATAAATGTGTTCCACCATCTTTTTGATAGATATTATTTGTGTAAGGAAAAATGTCTTCAGCATAACTTGCATTCCATTTTAAAGAACATTCGAGTTCAATATTGTCTTTTTTTCCTTCGATATAAATTGGTTTTTTAAATAAATCATTTCCATTTTTATTTTGTAGTTTCTCTCTTTTTTCATCTAGAAAATCTACAAACTCGAGTACACCCCCATCAAATTTAAATTCAGATACTTTCTCTTTTTTTAAACTAGCATCAGTAAAGATTATTTTAATACCTTTGTTTAAGAAGGCTAGCTCTCTCATTCTTTTGATCAGAATATTTGCACTAAATTTTATGGAAGAAAATATTTCTTTTGATGGCAAAAATGTTATTTGAGTCCCAGTTTCTTTAGATTTTCCTGTTACTTTCAACGGTGCTTTTGCTTCACCGTTTTTAAATTCTATAAAGTGCTTTTTTCCGTCTCTGTTAATCTCTAATTGCAATGACTCAGACAAAGCATTAACAACAGAAACACCCACTCCATGAAGTCCTCCTGATACTTTATATGAATCGTGATCAAATTTACCACCAGCATGAAGTTGAGTCATAATAACTTCTGCAGCTGATTTTTTTTCTCCTTTATGCATATCAACAGGAATTCCTCGACCATCATCATTTACGGTAATAGTTCCATCAGAATTAATTTTCACATTGATATTTTTACAGTGACCTGCCAGAGCCTCATCTATGGAGTTATCAACAACTTCATAAACCATATGATGTAAACCAGTTCCATCATCTGTATCTCCAATATACATCCCTGGTCTTTTTCTAACTGCTTCAAGACCTTTTAAAACTTTGATGGAGTCTGCCTGATATGTATTTTTATTTGTCATTTTTTAATTTTTTGGAAAAAAAAATTATAACATTTTTTATAAAAAATGCTGATTTATCTTTACTTAATTAAGTAAAAAAGAGCTAATTAGGACTGTAAATAAGGGCTTATTTAGTGGCGGAGAGAATGGGATTCGAACCCATGAAAGAATTGCTCCTTTACACGCTTTCCAAGCGTGCGCCTTCAACCACTCGGCCACCTCTCCAATTACTTTTCTTTTGAAATCTTGAGAACACCAATAAATGCCTCCTGGGGAATTTCTACTCTTCCAAACTGTTTTGATCGAGCCTTACCTTTTTTTTGTTTTTCAAGAAGCTTTCTTTTTCTGTCTGTGGCTCCTCCTCCATGAATTTTAGTTAAAACATCTTTTTTGAAACCCTTTATGGTTTCTCTAGCTATTATCTTACCACCAATTGCAGCTTGAACTGGTATCATAAAATTATGTCTTGGAATTAAATCTTTAAGTTTTTCACAAACTTCTCTTCCTGTTCTTTGAGCAAAATCTTTATGAATCATCATGGCTAATGCATCTACTGGCTCTGCATTAACTAAAATTCCAAGTTTTACTAAATCACCTTCTCTATGTTCTATAATTTCATAATCAAAACTTGCATATCCACTAGTCATTGATTTTAAGCGATCATTAAAATCAAAAACCACTTCATTTAAAGGTAATTCATAATTTACAACAGCTCTATTTCCTGAATAACTTAAATTAGTTTGCACACCTCTTTTATCCTGACACATTTTTATAATAGAGCCTAAGTATTCATCTGGAGTAATTATTGTTGCTTTAATCCAAGGTTCTTCAATTAAATTAATTAAAGTTGGGTCTGGTAAACTAGAAGGATTATGAAGGTCAACAATATCTCCACTATTCATATGAACTTTGTATACTACCCCTGGAGTTGTTGTTAACAAGTTTACATCAAATTCTCTTTCTAATCTTTCAGTAACAATTTCTAAATGGAGCAACCCTAAAAACCCACATCTAAAACCTAGTCCCAGCGCAGAAGATGACTCAGGCTCAAATGAAAAACTTGCATCGTTCAATTGTAGTTTAGCTAAACCATCTTTTAATTTTTGATACTCGGAACTATCTACTGGAAATAATCCACAAAATACTACTGGCTTACTTGGTTTAAAACCAGGAAGGGCTTCTTTCAAAGGTTTGGCAGCATCACATATCGTGTCTCCAACTTTTGTTTCTGATAAAACTTTTATTCCAGTTGTTATAAATCCTATTTCTCCAGCGTTTAACTCGTTGATATCTGTAGCTTTTGGTGTAAATACGCCAACTTTTTCAACAATATATTCTTGATTGGTTGACATCATTTTAATTTTCATATTTTTTGAAATTTTACCATCAATAACTCTAACTAAAATTACAACTCCTAAATATGTGTCGTACCAACTGTCAACCAATAAACATTTTAAGTCTCCTAAACTTTTACCTTCAGGGCTAGGTAAAGTTGTTATAATTTGCTCTAAAATATCTTCTATACCCACACCTGTCTTTCCAGAACATGGAATTGCATTCTCGGTGTCAATACCTATCACTTCTTCTATTTGTTTTTTTGTTCTATCTAAATCTGATGCTGGAAGATCAACCTTGTTTAAAACTGGTACAATCTCATGATCAATATCTAAAGCTTGATAAACATTTGCAAGAGTTTGTGCTTCTACTCCTTGAGTACTATCAACAATTAAAATTGACCCCTCACAAGCATAAAGGGATCTACTTACTTCATAACTAAAATCGACATGACCAGGAGTATCAATTATATTTAAAATATAATCTTTACCATCCTTTGCTTTATAATTAAGTTTAACTGTTTGAGCTTTGATTGTGATTCCTCTTTCACGCTCAATATCCATTGAGTCTAATACTTGAGCTTTCATTTCTCTTTCTGTAAGTCCTCCACAGCTATGAATTATTCTATCTGCTATTGTAGATTTACCATGATCAATATGCGCAATAATTGCAAAGTTTCTAATATTATCGATATTACTCATTTGCTTTAAGATCGTATCTTAGCGCCAGTTTTATTTTCAACTGTTTTAATTATAGAATTATTAATATTTTCTAAATCACTATCATTCAATGTTTTTTCAGATGATTGTATGGTCACACTAATTGCTATTGATTTTTGATTTTCTGGAATATTTTCACCCTCATAGACATCAAAAACATTAATATTGCTAATCAGTTTTTGATCCACACTTGATATTGCATTAATTAAATCTTGAGCTTTAACTTCTTTATCAACTACAAAAGCAAAGTCTCTTTCAGATTTTTGATAATCTGATACTTCAAATTTAGTTTTTTGGTCTTTTAAAGATTTCTTTGGTAATTTTAAATTATCTAGAAAAATTTCAAATCCAACTAATGACTCTGTTTTAATATCTATGTTTTTTATGATATTTGGATGAATCTCACCAAAATATGCTGCAATTTGATCTTTCCTTCGATTTAAAAATAACCTACCTGACTTACCTGGATGATAATAATTTGGTGTTTCATCATCTATAAAAAATTTATCTGAATTATATCCTGCTTCAATTAAAGTTTGGACTACATCTCTTTTAACATCAAATACATCAACATTTCTCTCTTTTTCATTCCATGATAATCTTGATCTTTTACCTGCTGATAAACCACAAACTACTGTGTTTTGTTCACCAGGGTTTGAGCCAGTAAAAATTGGCCCTATTTCAAATATCGATAAATCTTTAAAACCTCTATCCAAATTTTTATTCAAATACATAATTAAGTTTGAAAAAATTGAGTTTCTCAAAACTCCCAACTCTGAGCTTATGGGATTTACTATTTTAATTTCATTATTTTGATCTCTAAAATGATTGTTATAATTTGAATCAGTAAATGACCATGTTATTGCCTCTAAATATCCTTTAGATGCAATTGCTCTCTGTAAAAAATGAAATAACTTTTGTGACTGAGTTAAAGTAGATTTGTTTCTTTCTTTGATTGGATCTATAGTTTTTATTTTATCATAACCAGTTATCCTTACTAATTCTTCAACAACATCTATTTCTTGTGAAATATCTGGTCTCCAAGTTGGGATGGTTAATTTAAAATGTTTTTTTTCTTTTTTAGTTTTGAAACCAAGATCTTCTAAGATTTTAATCATTTCCTTAATTGAAATTTTAAATCCTGTTATTTTTTCAAATAAATTAGTATCAAATTTTATGGTTTTAGCTTTTACTGTTTCGATTGTTTGAATGTCAATTTTACTAATTTCACCCCCACAAATCTCTTTAATTAATAGTGCTGCTTTATTTAATCCGTCTTGAATCGATAATGGATCAATACCTCTTTCAAACCTAAACTTTGCATCTGTATCTAGGTTTAATTTTTTTGATGTACTTCTAATAGATCTGGGCTCAAAATAAGCTGACTCCAATAAAATATTTTTTGTATCAAATTCAGTACCTGACCTTGTGCCTCCAATAATTCCACCTAATCCTAACACACCTTTATTATCGCTGATTACACACATCCCATCATCTAATTTATAATTTTTATTATCTAAAGCTGTAAACTCTTCACCAGATTTTGAATTTCTAACTACAATGCCTTTATCTATTTTATCTGCATCATAAGCATGTAGTGGACGATTAATATCAAGCATTACATAGTTGGTAATATCAACTATTGCTGAAATTGGTTTTTGTCCAATTGAAACTAGTTTATCTTTTAACCATTTAGGGCTTTCAGTGTTTTTTACATTAGTAATTAAACAGCTGCCAAAAGAACTACAAGCTTGATTTTTTTTTTTATTAATTTTAACTTTTAAAGTTTGTTTCACATTTGACTTAATTTTTTTTCCTTTTAAATTTTTTAATTTTCCAAAACCTGACGCAGCAAGATCTCTTGCTATTCCTCTAACACCAAGACAATCCGGCCTATTAGGAGTAATCGATAGATCTATAAGATTGGAATTTGATTTTGAAAAATAACTTTTTCCAATACTTTTTTCATATTTTTTTGATGACAATTCAGTTATTCCGTCACTTTTGTCTGATAAATTTAATTCAGACTCTGAACAAAGCATCCCGTAAGAAATAACGTCCCTAATTTTAGCTACCACCAATTTTACTTTACTTTTTGGAACAATGGCTCCAGGTGGGGCATATATTGTAATTAATCCTTCTCTTGCATTGGGCGCACCACACACAACTTTTTTTATCTCATTTTCTCCAACATCAACGTCACAAACTTTTAGTCGATCAGCATTTGGATGTTTTTCTGTCTTTAAAATTTTTGCTACTTTAAATAAATCAAGACCAGCTGATAAGTTTTCTACACTTTCAACCTCAAGCCCAACATTTGTGAGCTGTTCTAAAAGCTTACCCTCATTTAATTTTGTATCTAAATGATCTTTCAACCAATCAAATGTGATTTTCATCGACTTAAACCTCTATAATTTGTTGGTACATCTAAAGGATCAAATCCAAAATGATTTAACCATCTATAATCACAATCAAAAAAAGCTCTTAGATCATTAATCCCATATTTAAGCATCGCTAATCGATCAATTCCTATTCCAAATGCATAACCTTGATACTTTGATGGATCAACTTTCACATTTTTCAAAACATTAGGATGAACCATTCCACAACCTAATATTTCAAGCCATTGGTCTCCTTCTCCAATAACAATTTTCCCATCTTTAATTTCATAACCAATATCTACTTCAGCTGATGGTTCAGTGAAAGGGAAGTGACTTGGTCTAAATCGCATTTTAATTTTTTCAACTTCAAAAAACTTTTTAATAAAATAATTTAAGCAACCCTTTAAATGTCCCATGTTTATATCTTTATCTATATGTAAACCTTCTACTTGATGAAACATTGGTGCATGGGTCTGGTCACTATCCGACCTATAAGTTCTTCCAGGCGCAATAATCTTAAATGGAGGTTTGTCTTTTAGCATTGTTCTAATTTGAACTGGAGATGTATGAGTCCTTAATAAAATTTCTTTATTCTCATCAAGATAAAACGTGTCATGCATATCTCTTGCTGGGTGATTGTCAGGTGTATTTAAAGCTGTAAAATTGTTATACTCATTTTCAATATCCGGGCCCTCTTCAACACTAAAACCTATCTCAGAAAAAATTGATGAAATTTCGTCTATAGTTTGTGAAACAGGATGAATTTTACCTCTAACAAAAGGTCTTTCGGGAAGAGTTACATCAATTTTTTCTTTTTCTAATTTTTCATTTATTTTTTTTGATTCAATTTCATTAATTTTACTAGTTATTAAATTTTGTAACTCATCCTTAATTTGATTAAGATCTGATGCAAATTTTTTTCTATCTGTCTCTGGTATAGATCCAATATTTTTGAATTGGGAAGATATCAAACCGTTTTTGCCAAATAACTCAGTCTTGATTTGATTAATTTCTTCTAAACTTAAATTATTGTTAAGTTTAGCCGAGTAGTCATTTTGAATATTTTTTATGTCTGACATATTGATAGATTATTTCCTTAAGAAATAAAAACAATAGCGAAGATTAATTTAAAGCGGATTGGGCTTTTTGAACAATTGTTTTAAATGCTTCTGGGCTATCGTATGCAATTTCAGCTAAAATTTTTCTATCAATTGTTATGCCACATTTTCCAAGACCATTGATAAATTTAGAATAAGTTAATCCTTCAGCTCTAACACCGGCATTAATTCTTTGTATCCACAAAGATTTGAAATCTCTTTTTTTATTTCTTCTATCTCTGTAAGCATATTGCATCGCTTTTTCCATAGCTTGCTTTGCAACTCTGATAGTATTTTTTCTTCTGCCCCATTGACCTTTGACAGCTTTTAAAACTTTTTTATGCTTTGCTTTACTAGTTACGCCTCTTTTTACTCTTGCCATTATTAACCTCTTAAACTGTAGGGCATGTATGATTTAACAATCTTGCCATCTTGCTTGGACATAGTTGTTGTGCCTCTTAACTTTCTTATTTGTGAATTCGTTCTTTTAATCATACCATGTCTTTTACCAGCTTGAGCAGTCATTACTTTACCAGTAGCTGATATTTTAAATCTTTTTTTAGCTGAGCTTTTTGTTTTTAATTTTGGCATAATTCTGCGGTGTTATACAAAGATTGATATAAATTTACAACCTATATTAAGGCCTATAAAGGCTGAATTACCATGATCATTTGCTTACCGTCGAACTTAGGGTGTAATTCAACCTTACCAATATCCTTCATGTCTTCTTTGATCTTATCCATCAATTCTTTTCCTAGGTGAGAATGTTGTAATTCACGACCTTTAAATCTTACAGTAAATTTTACTTTATCCCCTTTAGCAATAAATTTTTTTGCATTTTTAACCTTAAAATCATAATCATGAGTTTCTGTTACAGGTCTCATTTTAATCTCTTTTAATAAAACAATTTTCTGTTTTTTCTTCGCAATATTTGCTTTCTTTTGGGCATCATATTTAAACTTACCCATATCCATAATTTTACAGACAGGTGGATTTGCATTCGCTGCTATCTCTATTAAATCTAGTCCTTGATTTTTTGCCATTGAAATTGCTTCATTGGTATTCATCACACCAAGATTTTCACCATCACTTGCTATTACCTGAACATCTGGAGACGAGATTCTATTGTTAGATCTTGGACCTCTGTCTTTTGTTCTTCTTTGAAAGTAATTTTGTTTAAAATCTGCCACTTAGTTTAAGGATGCTTTATTTAAAGCAGAGAATGTTTTTAAAAATTGGTCTATATCCATATTTTCTTGTTTGTTAGAGTCTAACCTTCTAATAGTTACTGAATTGGAGTCAACTTCTTTTTTACCACAAATTAATAAAACTGGTATTTTTGCTAAAGAATGATCTCTAATTTTGTAATTTAAATTATTATTTTTTAAATCTACCGATGAACTAATGCCCACATCTTTTATTTTTTTTGATACTTTAACTGCATAGTCATTAAATTCCTCTGAAATAGGTATCACCATAGTTTGTAAAGGAGATATCCAAAATGGAAACTTTCCAGCATAGTTTTCAATTAAAATTCCAATAAATCTTTCTAGCGAACCAAATAAAGCTCGATGAAGCATAACTGGAACTTTTTTAGATCCATCTTTATCAACATAAGAGGCATCTAATCTTCCTGGTAAATTTAAATCAACTTGCAAAGTTCCACACTGCCAATCTCTGCCAATAGCATCTCTTAATACAAATTCAATTTTTGGCCCATAAAATGCACCTTCACCTTTGTTGATGCTATATTCCAACTTAGATGCTTTAACTGCCTCGAGTAAAGAAGCTTCAGCTTTATCCCAAACTTCGTCATCACCAACTCTTACATCTGGCCTATCTGCATATTTTAGAATTACATTTTCAAAACCTAAATCTTTGTAAATATCTAAAATTAAATTAGTTACCTCTAAACATTCACTTGTAATTTGATCCTCGGAGCAAAATATATGAGCATCGTCTTGGGTAAATGCTCTCACTCTTAGTAGGCCATGCAATGCTCCCGAAGGTTCGTAGCGATGTACTTTTCCAAATTCTGTTATACGCAAAGGTAGATCTCTGTAGCTTTTTAGACCTTGATTAAATACCTGAATATGCCCAGGACAATTCATAGGTTTAATAGCAAATACTTTTTCATCTGGAGTTTCTGAGGTATACATGTTTTCACCATATTTTTCCCAATGACCAGATTTTTCCCACAATTGTCTATCCAATATCTCCGGTGTATTCACTTCTTTATAGCCAGCAGCGTCCTGTCTAGCTCTCATATAATTAATTAATTTTTGAAATAAAGCCCAACCTTTTTCGTGCCAAAATACTGACCCTGGACTTTCTTCTCTAAAATGAAATAAATCCATTTCTTTTCCAAGTTTTCGGTGATCTCTTTTTTCAGCTTCTTCAATTCTTTTTAAATATTCATCCAGATCTTTTTGTGTTGCCCAACTTGTACCGTATATTCTTTGGAGCATTTCATTATTGGAGTCACCTCTCCAATAAGCTCCAGAAACTTTTGTAAGTTTAAAGAATTTTCCAATTTTACCTGTTGAAGAAAGATGTGGACCTCTGCATAGATCGTGCCAATCACCGTGAAAATAAATAGACACATCCTCATTTTCTGGGATTGCTTCAATCAACTCTGCTTTATACGTTTCGCCTTTTTCTTTAAAATGTAAAATAGCTTTATTTCTCTCCCAAACTTCTCTTTTTGTGATTTCATTTCTATCCACAATTTCTTTCATCTTATTTTCAATTTTTTCTAAATCGTCTTCAGTAAAAGGTTCCTTTCTAGCAAAGTCATAATAAAAACCATTTTCAATAACTGGCCCAATAGTAACTTGTGTCCCTGGAAATAATTCTTGTACTGCCATTGCCAATATATGTGCTGTATCATGCCTAATAGTTTCTAGGCCTTCAGGATTTTTTGACGTAAAAATTTTAATTGAACAATCTTTTTCTATTAAAAAATCTAAATCTTTTAAATCACCATCAACACTTATAACCATAGCTTGTTTTGCAAGTGACTTACTAATTTTTTCAGCTACATCTAAACCTGTAACTTTGTCTGGAAAAGTTAAATTATTTCCGTCTGGTAAGGTAATTATAGGCATTAATTTAATATTCTTTTATACTCTGAATAAGTAGAAAAGCACATTTTTTCAACATTAAATTTTTGAATTATGTTTTTTCTTCCTTCTTTACCTATCGATTGTAACAACGTTTCATCCATAGAAAGAACTTTTAAAATTTTTTTACTTAATGATTTTGCATTGTTAGATTCGAATAAAAAACCAGTTTTTTCGTCAATTATAGTTTCATTAGAACCACCAATATCGCTTGCAATTATTGGTTTTTCCATTGATTGGGCCTCAACTGCAACTCTTCCAAAAGCCTCTGGCTCGATAGATGCAGATATTACTATATCTGAAACTTTGTAGGCTAAAGCCATGTCGTTACAATGATCAATAAATTTAACTTGGTTATTTAATCTGTGTTGTTCTGTAATTCTAATAAGTTTTTTTTTATATAGATCTCTACCCTGATCACCTCCAAGAATTACAGCGTAAAAGGCTTCATATCCAAGTTCAATATTAACTAAATTAATTGCATCTATAAAAACTTCTTGTCCTTTCCATCCTGTTAATCTGCCAGGTAAAAGAATTATTTTTTTATCTTTTTCTATTTGCCATTTTTTTAATAGTTTTTTTTCATCACTATCTAATTTGGTAGTTGGATCAAAATAATCGACGTTAATTCCTCTGAATATAACTAAAAGTTTTTTTTTAGCATTAAGATATTTTGCATAATTATCTTTAATATGAGAAAAAATAAAATTAGAACCTGCTATAACTAAGTCAGACCTAACCATTACAGAATTATAAAATTTTTTGATTTTATTATTAAAATTATAAGTTCCATGAAAAGTAGTAACAAATTTTCTGCCTGTAATTTTAGCTGCTAACAAGCAAGACCAGGCTGGTGCTCTACTTCTTGCATGTACAATTGAAATATTCTTAACGAGTATAATTGCAACTAAAGCTAAAAAATTAATGAATATAATTAAAGGATTTTTACTATGTACAGGAAGTTTTATTATTTTTACTTTTTTTTTATCAATAAATTTAAGTAGTTCTCCTCCACTTGTTACAATAAATGATCCACAATCATTTTCTGGTAAGTAATGAGCAATATCATAACAACCTGTTTCAGCACCTCCGTAACCTAATTTTGGTATAACTTGTAAAACTTTTAAATTAGATGACATTTGATATGATTATATATTATTAGATTAAACATATAAATGATTATGACTTATTTTAGATATTATAGAGTCTCAAAAAGTAAGAAAATAAGATTTGTTTGTAATATTCATAAAGGTGCTCCTTTTATTGTTTTTTTACATGGTTTTATGTCTGATTTAGAAGGAAAAAAACCAAATGCTTTTTTAAAATTTGCTAAACAAAACAAACTAAGTTTTTTAGCACTTGAGTATTCTGGACACGGAAAATCATCAGGGAAATTTACAAATGGCAATATTACAAAATGGAGCAACGAAACGTCAGCTCTTATTAAAAAATTTGTGAAGAAAAATGATTTTATTATTGTTGGTTCAAGTATGGGTGCCTGGTTAGCACTTATACAATTTCAAAAATTTAAAAGTCAAATAAAAGGATTTTTAGGTATAGGTTCTGCTCCTGAATTTTTAGAAAACTTAATGTGGAAAAAGTTCACAAAAAAAATGAAGTCTGAAACTATCCAAAAAGGAATTTTACAATTAAAACACGGTAATTATGAATATCCAATTACTCTACAATTGATAAAAGATGGCAGAAAAAATAAGGTTTTAAACAAAAAAATAAATTCTAAGATAAATGTTACTATGGTTCATGGTAAAAAAGATGAAGTGGTGCCCGTTTCTTATTCAAGAAAAGTTTTAAAAATATTTCAAAAAGCAAAAAAAAAATTAGTTATTATTAATAATGGTGATCACAGTTTATCAAGTCAAAGGTGGCTTAAAATAATAATGAAGGAGTTAAAACAAATTATTTAACTAACTTCTTTAATAAATGGTTTGTTGCTGATTGGATTACTTAACTTGTCTAACATTTCTTTTGGACAAACTTGAATAAAATTTTTTAACTCTTCACCATAATTTTCAATTAACATTTTTGACAAATTGGATCCAGTTTCTTTAAAATGTTCTTGGATTAAATCTTTAAGAAATGTTTTCCAATAATCTGTTTCTATATTTTGCCATACAACAGACTCATCATTAACTTTTTTTTCAAATTCTCCTGATTTATCATAGATAAATGCCATTCCTCCTGTCATCCCTGCTGCAAAGTTATCACCTACATCACCTAAGATTACTACAGTTCCTCCTGTCATGTATTCACAACCATTTGAATCACATCCTTCAATTACCGTAGTTGCTCCAGAGTTTCGAACAGCAAATCTTTCTCCTGCCTGTCCAGCTGCAAATAATTTTCCTGATGTTGCACCATATAAAACTGTATTACCTATAATAGTGTTTTCATTTGAAATTAAATTACTTTCATCAGATAATTTTATTGTAATTGTTGCACCTGATAACCCCTTACCTACATAATCATTAGCATCTCCTTTAAGAGCAAGTTTTAATCCTTTCGCTGAAAAAGCACCAAATGACTGTCCTGCTGATCCCTTGAAATTTAATACTAAAAAGTTTTCATTAAGTTTTTCATATCCATACTTTTTATAAAGGTGATGAGATATTCTAGTTCCAACTGCTCTATTCGTATTTTTAATAATGTATTCTTTTTCTATTTTTTCGGAGCTATCTAAAGATTTTTCAATCTCTGGCCAAATTTCTTGATCAAGTGTATCTGGTACATGGTTTATTTCTTGATTTTCACAATATCTTTTATTGTTGCCGTTATCTGCTTGTACAAAAAGTGGGTTCAAATCTAAATCATCAAGATTTGGAGAGGCTTTGCTAACCTGCATTAAAAGATCTGTTCTTCCAATTATATCGTTCAATGATTTAAAACCTATTTTTGCTAAAATTTCCCGTACTTCAGATGCTATAAAAGTGAATAAGTTAACTACTTTGTCTGGGGTGCCTGTAAATTTTTCTCTAAGTTTGTCGTCTTGAGTACAAACACCAACAGGACATGTATTAGAATGACATTGTCTAACCATGATACATCCCATCGCAACTAACGCAGTAGTTGCCACTCCATACTCTTCTGCTCCCATCATTGCTGCAATAACAACATCTCTTCCTGTTTTAATGCCACCATCAGTTCTAAGAGTAACTTTGTGTCTTAGATTGTTTAATGTTAAAACTTGATTAGCTTCTGTTAAACCCATTTCCCATGGTATTCCAACATACTTAACGCTAGTTTGCGGTGTTGCGCCCGTACCTCCATTATGTCCAGATATTAATATTATATCTGCTTTTGCTTTAGCAACACCCGCTGCAATTGTTCCTACACCTGATGACGCAACAAGTTTAACCCCAATTCTTGCTTTAGGATTTATTTGTTTCAAATCATAAATAAGTTGAGCAAGATCTTCTATTGAATAAATATCGTGATGTGGTGGAGGTGATATTAAAGTAACTCCAGGTGTTGAATGTCTTAATTTTGCAATCTCATCAGTAACTTTAAACCCTGGTAGCTGTCCACCTTCTCCTGGTTTTGCTCCTTGAGCTATTTTAATTTCAATTTCATTACAATTATTTAAATAATTAACTGTTACACCAAATCTGGCTGAAGCTATTTGTTTTACTCTAGAATTTGCACTGTCTCCATTTCCTAGAACTTTAAACCTACTCTCATCTTCTCCACCCTCACCACTACAAGAGGCACCTTTAATTCTGTTCATTCCTGTGGCAAGTGTTTCATGAGCTTCTTTTGAAAGCGCTCCATGTGACATGCTTCCGCTCCCAAATCTTTTAAGTATATTTTGTATTGGTTCAACTTCAGAGATATCAATCGATCCTTTCAATTTTTTGATCTGAAATCAATTAAATCCCTCAAATTTATTGGTGGTAAATTATATATTCCTTCTGCATACCTTTTATAAGCTTCATAAGAATTTGATCCTACAGCGCTTTGCAATAAATGAATTAATTTTCCTTGATATTGGTGTGTTTCTCCATTTTTACGATATCTATATATTCCGCCTATTGGTAAAATGGTTTCAGAGCTTTCAAATGCTTCTTTATGAATAGATCTAATTTTTTTTTCTATTCCTGTTAATCCAATTCCAGAAATTTTAGATACCACACCTGGAAAATAATCAGCAACAATCGTTCTGCTCAATCCAACAGTTTCAAAATTGCATCCCCCTCTATATGAACTCAAAACAGAAATTCCCATTTTAGACATGATTTTTAATAGACCAGCATTTACAGATTTAATGTATCTTTCAACACATTCATCAAAACTAAATTTTCCAAAAAGTTTTTTTTCATGTCTTTGATATAAGCTGTCAAAAGCAAGGTATGGGTTTACTGTAGTTGCCCCTACACCAATTAAGGTGGCAAATGAGTGCGTATCTAAAGCTTCTCCAGATTGAACATTTATAGAAACATATCCTCTTAATTTTTTTTCTATCAAGAATGAATTGATTGCTCCTACACATAACAACATAGGAATAGGCAAATTAGTTTCTGATAATCCTTTATCACTCAAAATTAACTGGGTAACACCCTGTCTAACAGCAATTTCAGCATCTTTTTGGACTTGTTTTATTGCCTCAAATAAAGACTGATCTTTGGAAAAAGTACAATCAATAACTAATGAATTTTTTCCAAAAAAATTAATAAATTTGTCAAATTGAGAATTTGACAAAATTGGACTATTCAAAACATAAATATTTTGCTTAGTTAAATTATCAAAATCCAGAATATTACCTAAATTTCCAAATCTTGTTTTTAGACTCATAACCTTATTTTCTCTTAGCGAGTCAATTGGCGGGTTTGTTACTTGGCTAAAATTTTGTCTAAAAAAATGATAGAGGGGTCTATATTTATCAGAAAGTACTGCAAGAGGAGTATCATCACCCATAGAGCCAATCGCCTCTTTCGCATCTTCAGCCATTGGGTGCAAAATAAGCTCTAAGTCTTCAAGACTCATTCCAAATGTGTACTGTCTTCTTCTTAAATCATCTCCAGAGAATGAATGCTTTTCTCCAGAGATAGTAATTTTTTCATCTAAATCGATAATTTGAGAATTAAAATGTTTGTATTCTTTAGCTAAATAATCTTTGATTTTGCTGTTAGTGAATACTTTTCCTTTTTCAATTCTAACCCCAATTATTTCTCCTGGGCCTAATCTTCCCTTAGTTAAAATTTTTTTTTCGTTAAGTTCAATCATTCCAGTTTCTGAACCTGCAAATAATAAATTATCTTTGGTAATTGCATATCTTAAGGGTCTCAATCCATTTCTATCATTTGCAGCGATTACCCATTCATTATCTGTTCCAGCAATAGCAGCAGGTCCATCCCAAGGTTCCATAGTACTATTTAAAAAATTAAATAATTGTTGATGATCTCTAGATAAAGTTTTATTTTTTTTAGACCAAGCATCTGGCACTAACATTAATTTTGCTAGAGGTGCTGGTTGACCTGAAATATTTAATAATTCAAAAACATTATCCAATGCAGCTGAGTCTGATGCCCCCTGTTGAATTACCGGTTTTAAATTTTCTATGTTATCAAAAAGTGGGCTATTCATTTCTTGTTCATGAACTTTCATCCAATTTTTATTACCACGATATGTATTGATTTCTCCATTATGAGCAATTGCTCTAAAAGGTTGAGCTAGATTCCAACTTGGTGCTGTGTTTGTAGAAAATCTTTGATGAAAAATTGCGTATCTTGAAACAAATCTTTCATCTTTTAAATCTAAAAAAAAATCTGAAATAGCTTCTGCTAAAAACATTCCCTTATAAATGATTGATTTTGAACTAAGAGAACAAATATAAAAATTATTCAAAGAAATCTTAAAAGCTTTATTTTCAATTATCCTTCTTGTTTCATAAATTTTTCTTTCAAGATCTTTATTCAATAATTCTGGATTATTTGATTTAAAAAGTACTTGAATAATTTCAGGCATTGTCTGAAATGCTTTTTCACCTAAGACTTTTGGGTTGACTGGAACTTGCCTCCAACCATAAATGCTAAAATCATTTTTGGTTAGTTCGCTTTCAACTATTGTTTTGCAACTTTCTTGTGCTGCATAATCATTTCTTGGTAAGAAAATCATTCCAACACAGATTTCTGAATTATCGTGGGTATGACCTGTAACTTCTATTTTTTCTATAAAAAAATCTTTTGGTATTTCTACATGTATCCCAGCACCATCACCCGTTTTACCATCAGCATCAACTGCTCCTCTGTGCCAAACTGCTTTTAAAGCTTCAATTCCATACTCGACAACTTTACGTGACTTCTTTCCCTCCGTAGAAGCAATTAAACCAACACCACAAGCATCGTGTTCCATCTCTTCAGAATAGACATTGTTTTTTTTCAGTATTTCAAAATTTTTTTTATAATTTTTCATTAAGCTACTTTTGACTGTTTTAATTCTTTATTTTCTAAATGCTTTTTAATCGAAGCTGCTGCATCTCTTCCATCTTTTATCGCCCAAACAACTAAAGATGCACCTCTAACTATATCTCCTGCAGCAAAAACCCCGCTCAAATTTGTCTCCATTGAATCAAAATCTGCTTTGATAGTTCCCCATTTAGTCACTTGCAGTTCGTTAGAGTCAAATAAAGTTGGCAAATCTTCAGGATCAAAACCTAGAGCCTTAATAACCATATCTGCTTTGATCTCAAAACTTGAGTCTTGTTGAACCTCAGGTTTTCTTCTTCCACTTTCATCAGGATCACCTAATTTTATCTGGTCAACAATTAATTTTTCAACTTTGTTAATACCCTTAAATTCCTTGGGACTTGATAGCCAAACAAATTCGACACCTTCCTCTTCAGCATTAGCAACCTCTCTTGCTGATCCAGGCATATTCTCTTTGTCTCTTCTATATAAACATTTAACTGATTTTGCTTTTTGTCTTATTGATGTTCTTACGCAGTCCATTGCTGTATCACCACCACCAATTACAACAATATCTTTCCCTTCTGCATTTAAAATTCCTTTATCAAATAATTCTACTTTATCTCCTAATCCTTTTTTATTGGATGCTGTTAAAAAATCCATCGCAGGAAAAATATTGTTTAAGTCATTACCTGGAAGTTCTACTTCTCGAGCTTTATAAACTCCTGTTGCAATTAAAATTGCGTCATGTTTTTTTCTTAATTGTTCTAAGCTTGCATCTTTTCCTACTTCAAAATTTTGAATGAACTCAATTCCACCATCTTTTAAGAGCTTAGTTCTTCTCTCAACAACTTCTTTTTCAAGCTTAAAATTTGGTATTCCATATATTAACAATCCACCAGCCCTATCATATCTGTCATAAACTGTGATTTTATATCCATTTTTTCTCAATTCTTCAGCTGCAGTTAAGCCAGCTGGTCCAGCACCAATTATTCCAACACTTTGGTTTTTTTCATGAGAAATATTTATAGGTTTTACCCAGCCTTGCTCCCAGGCATTATCGGTAATATATTTTTCCATTGAGCCAATGGTTACTGTTCCATGGCCAGACTGTTCGATGACACAATTACCTTCACACAACCTATCTTGTGGGCATATTCTTCCACAGACTTCCGGCATATTATTTGTGCTTTGCGATAATTCGTAAGCTTCCTTAAGTCTTCCTTCAGCAGTTAGCTTAAGCCAATCAGGAATATTATTACTTAAGGGACAATGAACTTGGCAAAAAGGAACACCACACTGAGAACATCTGCTAGATTGCTCTTTAGCTTTATCACTAATAAATTCGTCATAAATCTCATTAAAGTCTTTTTTTCTGACATCAATCTCCCTTTTAGGTGGAGTTTGTTGACCTATTTTTACAAATTTAAGCATTTTATCAGTCATAATTTTTATAATTTAAGGCAAATTATATATTGTTTTTATTAAATAAAGCTTAAAATAGGTCAGTTATTATGACCTTATTAAGCCATATTAGTTTGAAATTTATGGCATTTTTAATAATTGCATAGCTAATATGCTTAAATCGAATTGTTTTATATGAATATTTTTTAAGCTAGTTAGATAAAATGTTTCAGAACATTATAGAAGTTTTAATATTATCAGCCATTCAAGGCATATCAGAATTTTTACCCATAAGCTCTTCAGCTCACCTAATATTAGTTTCAAGCTTATATGAATTTAAATCTAGCTCATTATTAATA
>JAOHEU010000015.1 GCA_028097645.1 Candidatus Pelagibacter sp.
CTAAAATAGTAGGCCTCAAGTCTTCTACAAAACCTTGTCCGTGCCAAGGGTTTTTAAAAACTGCAGCAACAGAAACTAATAAAACAGGTTCTTTAGCTTCTTTGCCACCTTCAATAAAAGTTTTATCAACAAATTTTGTAAATTTTCTTAAATTTATATCCATATTATCTATTTAGTTACTTGAGCCAACACTAACCAAGCATTTACTCCTTTGCTTGCAATATAATTAGACTTAAAGAATTCAATTATTTTCCAAGAATTCTTATCTTCTAATTCTTTGATCTTTTTGTCAAATCCATATTCTTCGTAAATTCCAATATTGATTGTAAAACAAATTAATGAACCAGTTTTACAAATTCTTACCATTTCATCTAATGCAGGGGGATAAACATGTCCAAATGTAAAAGTACCAACACAGGTTATTCCCTCATAAGTATTATCTTTTATATCAATTTTTTTATTAAGATCGATTTTGAATAAGTTTTGATAAATATTTTTTGGCACCAAATCTAGCATTTTTTGTGAAAAATCAGCTCCATCAAAATTTTGGAAACCTTTTTTTTTAAGTTCAATACCGACTAGACCAGTTCCGCAACCTGCATCTAATATTTTTATATCTTTGGTTGGAATATGTTTTGCAAAAAGGTCTACATTTTCTTGAGGACCAGAATACTTCCAATCAACCATATCCTTGTCATATTTATTTTCAACAGTCCATTCATCATAATAATCTTCAACTTCCTTACCAGCTTTTAGTTTATAAATTGGGATTTTATTACCTATATCTTTTTGTGACATTTATTTTTGCCTATGTTTAAAACTATCTCTTCTAAAACTATATAGTGCACTAGGATCCACATCAACATCAACTACTGCAGGTTTGTTGCATTTAATTGCAGCTTTTACAGCTTCATTTATTTCAGAAATTTTTTTTACTTTAAAGCCTTTTGCACCATATAACTCTGCTACTTTATCAAATGATGGGCTGGTAATATCTGCACCTAAATATCTTTTTCCAAAAAAATCTTTTTGATATGCTTTTTCTGCTCCCCAACTTTGATTATTCATAACAATAGTTGTTGTATTAATATCGTATTCAACTGCCGTACTTAATTCAGAAATAGTCATGCCAAACCCGCCATCACCCATAAGACTTACAACAGTTTTTTTAGGTTTTGCAATTTTAACACCAAGACCACAAGCAAATGAAAAACCAACTAGCCCAAAATCCAAAGGGGTAAATAAAGATGGCGGATTATAATATTCCAGAGCATCTGTCGCTTGCAAACAAAGTGTTCCAGCATCAAGTGTAATTGCAGTATCTTTTGGTAAAACTTTTCTTAGTTCTTTAAACAATCCTTTGGGTTGAATGGGAAAGTTTTTTCCAAGATTATCTTTATCTCTATTTATTAAAAAATCTTTTCTTTCTTTTAAATACGAGTTTGTCCAATTTTTTATATCTAATTTAATTCTTTGTTTTTTAATTTCATTGTATATTTGTTTAGTAGCTGTTGCTGCATCTGCATTAATTCCAATAATAATTGGAAAATATTTACCAAGCATTTTTTTTTCGATTTCAATCTGAATTATTTTTGCTTTTTTATTTATGTTGTCATACGAATAAAATGTTGAGTTAAACCCTAATCTGGTCCCAATTGCCAAAATAACATCTGCTTCTTTAACAAGTCTTGATGCAACTGGGTTTCCACGAGGCCCCATTTGGCCTGCATTTAATTTATGATTAAATGGAATAGCATCTCCATGACCTGCGGCAGTTACTATGGGTACGTTTAATAATTCAGCGAGTTTAATAACTTCTTTATATTTTTCTGTGTATTTAATGCCACCACCAGCAATGATGACAAATTGTTTTGCTTGGTTAATAGTTTTTGCTGCTTTTTTTATATTTTCGTTTTTACCTCTAAGTGTACTTTCATTAGAGAATGAAGGTTTATTTGTATTGATACGATAATCATTTGTGGCTGCTAAAATGTTTCTAGGTAAATTGACACAAACAGGACCTCTTCGTGGTTTCATTGCTAGACTAAAAGCATCACTAATTACTTTTGGAATAATCTTTGAATTTTTAACTGTCCACGTTTTTTTAGTAATGGGTGTGAATAAAGATTGTTGATCAAGACCTTGAAACGCATCTTCCATTTTATCTTTTGTTGAATAAGACCCAGCAATTGCAACTACTGGAGAAAAGGCAGCTTTTGCTTGAGCAACACCTGTTACTAAATTTGTTGCCCCTGGACCATTTTGTCCAGCTATTATAACCCCAGGTTTATTTGATGCTCTAGCATATCCATCAGCCATATGCGTACCTGTTCTTTCATCTCTTACACCAATAAATTTGATTTTTTTTTCGTGATAAAGAGCATCAAACATCTCCATTGTAGCTGATCCAATAAGACCGAAGACATGTCCAACTTTTTCTTTTTTTAAAGACTGAACGGCAGCTTGGCCACCAGACATTTTTTTACGTGATTTGGTCACGAAACTTTTTTGACTTCAGTATCTATATCATCTTGAAAATGAGGTATAACTTTTTCAGTAAAAAGTTTTACACTTTTCATGCAATCTTCGTGTTTCACTCCTGGAAAGTTAGACCAAACTTGTAAGTTTTGTAAGTTTAGTTCAGATTTTAATTCATGAATTTTGTCAATTACATATTCAGGAGTTCCAAATAGCATATTTCTTTTATGTAGAAATTCATAATTTAATAAATCTAATTTTCCTTTTGTTTCAGGAAGCTCTTCACCTGGATCCATATGATTGCCAAGACCTCGCCAATGACATACCCATCTCATATAATTTACCATATGTTCACCAGCTTTCTCTTTAGCCTCTTCCATAGTATCAGCAACAAACATATCTCTTACTAGTGAAATTCCTTCACCCATTGGAACGTTTCTTTTTTCAGCTTCAGATTTTGCATTTTTGAAAGCTTCAAATTTAATTTTTAAAGCTTTAACTGTAGGTATCCACATAATGATATTTAAACCTTGTTGTGCAGCCCATTCAATAGATCGAATACCATCAACAACCTGATGGATAGGAGGATAAGGTTTTTGATATGGCTGTGGTAGAACACTAATTTTTTTCATTACATTAGTTTTCATATCTATAAATTCTTCACTTGGTTTACTCATATCATGTTGCCAAACATAATCTGGTGACGGATAAGTATAAAATTCTCCTTTGTGATCAAAGAATTTTTCTTTCCAAGCTTTTTTTAAAATAGTTAAAGTTTCTTCAAATAGTCTAAAGTTTTTTGCCTGATCTTTCATATCTGCTTCGATATTTAAGTTAACAGCTTCTCTTCCATAAATTCCTCTGCCAATACCAACTTCAACTCTTCCTTTTGATAGTTGATCTAAAAGAGCTACGTCTTCAGCCATTTGTATTGGGTTATGAAAAGTAATTACATTGCATGCTTGACCAATTCTAATTTGATTAGTTCTTGCAGCAGCATCGGCACCCATCATTAATGGGTTTGTGCAAGACTCCATTCCTTCATGGTTAAAATGATGTTCTGTATACCAGATTGAGTCCCATTTATTTTGATCACAATATTCTGTGATTTCTCGGGTTTCATCTAATAGTT
Source organism: Candidatus Pelagibacter sp. (assembly GCA_028097645.1). The sequence continues at coordinate 3,611 of JAOHEU010000015.1, forward strand.
CGTGATATGGCTTGTGCGTCCAGTTAGTAGTATTACAAAAGTATCCAAATTTCATGCTTCCTCCTTTAAACTTTCTAATTTAAAAAAAGACGATCGATCCCGCTTTCGTATTGGATTTAACGATGAGTTATGTATCGCTTTAATAAATTAATACTATTAATCTTATCGTTGATATTCAATGAATTTCTTCAGAGAATTCTTTAAAAAGTTTTGAAAAAAAACACCTTTTTTGACACTCTTAGACCCATTTAAAAAAGAAGGGTGCATTTTAAAATCATAAGATGGCTCAAAGAAGAAAGGGACAGACATTCTTTTAGTCTTATTCCATAACACTCTATGGTTTGTAGCTTTAAACTTTCCTTTACTTAAATATTCTAAAGCTAAACCAGTATTTACTATGAGTGCTTTTTTGTTAAATGGAACATCATACCACTTTTTATTTTTTCTGTTTTGTACCTGAAGACCACCTTTTTTATCTTGATAAAGAATAGTGAAAACCCCACTATCAACGTGTGTTTCACACCCAAGCGCAACTCCATCTTGCTTTGAAATTTCAACTGGTTTTGTTTGATTGGGATAATAATTAAACCTTAACGTGCTTAGAGTTTTAAGTCTTGAGAAAGCTTTACTACTGATGGCTTCATCTTTTTTATAAAGTTTAATTATTCCCTTAAACAAGATTTCACTTAAAGAAAAAATATTATCGTAATAATTTGATAAACTTTCAATTGATGACTTATTAAAAGATTTAGTCAAATCTAGATATTCTATATATGGAGATTTATATTTTTTTGAATTTTGAGGTTTAATTTGAAGATCACCTAAATCCAAACCTTCTTTACCATTTACAGTATTTGGAAAATATCCTCTGTATAAATTTTTATTTTTTTTATTCCATTTTTTTGATGCTAATTTATTTTTATTTGCATTAGGTGAATTAAAAAATCTATTACCAATTTTACAAACATTGTTTATTTTTTTAATATCTATTCCATGTCCTGTGACTTGAAAAAAACCAATATCAACGCACGCCTTTTCAATTTTTCTTAATATATTTTTTGAAGCTAAAGTGTTAAAATCTAACTTCAACAAAGATGAAATATTAATAGTTGGAATATAACTTTTCATTATCTATTAGGAGTATCAGTAACAATCATTTGATCTTTAACTTTTTCTCTAAAATAAATATAAATTCCAGCTCCAATTATTATTGCAACACCAACAAAGGTTCTTGTTGTGGGAATATTATTGAACAGAATAAATCCTGTTAAAATTGACCAAATTATTAAAGAATATTCATAAAGCGAAACAACCGAAGGAGAGGAAATACTGTATGCGTTAAAAACAAAATAAAATGCAAATGCACCAATACATCCCATAGCTGTAATATAAGGCCAAGCATAAGATGGATTTGTAAACCATTCTCTAAAAATAAATTGGAAAGTAGGGTCAGTAAAATTGTTGATTTGTCCTTCACCTGTAAAGATATAAAATAAAAGACTTATTAAAAGAGCACCAAAGTACAAATGTATCATTTGCGTATACACATTGTCCTTATCTGAAGTGATTTTTGTAATCGTCATAGATATTGCATAACATAAAGCGCATGCAACAGGAGCAAGCTTCATAAAATCAAAATCATTAAAATCAGGATTTAAAACTATATATACTCCTATAAAACCAATAAAAATTGCCGACCATCTTCTCATACCAACTTTTTCTTTTAAAAAAATTGTTGCTAATATTGAAACAAAGAAGGGGCTTGAGAAAAATAACGCATTTGCCATTGCAAGAGACATATAAGTTAAAGAAATATAAAAAAAGCTAAATCCAAAAAAGAAACAAATCACTCTTATAATTGTTAAGAATGGATAATGGGTTTTTAAACTAATTTTTTGTTTTGAAAACTTTAAATATGCAACTAACAAAATAAATGCAACGAAAGTTCTTCCAAAATATAATTCATATAAAGCTGCGTCTTCATATATAAATTTTATTAAAGCATCTTGAATAGAAAACAAAGCCATTCCCATTAAAATAAATAGGATTCCTTTAGAGTTACTTTGTGCAGATGTCATGAATTTAGAATAAAATTAGAGGCGCGTTCAGCAATCATTAATGTAGGTGCATTAAGATTTCCGCTTGTTATTTCAGGCATTACAGATGCATCTACAACCCTAATATTTTCTAAACCATGTACTTTAAGTTTTTCATCAACAACCGCCATATTATCTATACCCATTTTAAGGGTGCAAGATGGATGATAAGCAGTTTCGGCTTTTGATCTTATGTATTCTTCAAATAATTCGTCAGTTTGAACATGTTCACCAGGGCCCGTTTCTTTTCCTGCAAAAGGTTTTAATGAATTTTGGCCTAAAATTTTTCTTGCTACATGAATACATTCTATTGTTTGCTTAAGATCATCTTCATGTTCTAAATAATTAAATTGAATTTTTGGATAATCATATGGATTAGAACTTTTTAAAGTAATATGTCCTCTACTTTTTGGATGATTAGGACTTGCATGAAGCTGATAACCATGACGATCAGGATCAACTAATCCATGATCAATTACAAAAGCTGGAAAAAAATGAAATTGTATATTCGGGTAATCTCTTTCAGGAGAAGATTTACAAAATCCACCTGCTTCTAGAAAAGAAGTAGAGCAGGGGCCAGTTCGAGATAAAAACCACTGAATACCAATTCTCATCATATTTAATTTATTCACATAAGAATATAAAGTATCTGAAGTTTTACATTCTTGCTGCACATAGGTTTCCAAGTGGTCTTGTAAATTTCTACCAACACCCTCTAAATTATGAACTATTTCTATACCTTTATCTTTAAGATGTTTGCTTGGACCAACACCTGAAAGCATTAATAATTGTGGAGAGTTTATTGCACCCCCACTAAGAATTACTTCTTTATTTGCATAAATTTTTTCTAATTTATCTTTAATTTTTACCTCAATACCAATTGCCTTTTTTCCATCAAAAATAATTTTTTCAACAAAAGCTTCAGTAAAAACTTTTAGATTTTTTCTTTTTTTAGCAGGATTTAAATAATATTTTGAAACACTAGCTCTTTCACCTTTGTGAATAGTTACATCATACATCCCAAAACCCTCTTGGTCTTTACCATTCATGTCCTCATTAATTTTGTATCCAGCTTCACCGGCTGAATCGATAAAGGCTTTAAATAATGGATTTTTGTTTTTAGATTGATTAACTGGTAAAATTCCATTTCCACCTCGATATTCATTTTCACCTTCAGACCAGGTTTCTATTTTCTTAAAGAAAGGCAAGACCTTTTCATAGGACCAGTCTTTTAATCCAAAGGAAGCCCATCTTTGATAATCATTAGGGTTTCCTCTGACATAAACCATTCCGTTATGAGCAGAACAGCCACCAACCATTTTACCTCTTGGACAAAATAGATTTCGATTGTGAAGTTGAGGTTCTGGTTCTGAATAATATTTATAATTATATTTTGGATCATGCATTGTATATAAAATTGCAAGAGGCATGTTTACTTTCCAAATATCACTGGGTTTACCTGCTTCAAAAATAGCTACATTGTTTTGACTATTTTCTGATAACCGATTGGCAAGTACACAACCTGCAGATCCAGCCCCAATAATTAAGTAATCAAATTTCATATTAATTTTGACGTTAGCAATTTTTTATAGTCATGGATAGATTTCATTTTGATATCAGTTTTTTTAGCTGCTTCATCAAATTTTCTTAAAAGTATTGTTGATTTAAAGTAATCTTGGACTTCAAATTTAGCAGATTCTTTGTCGTTAAGTACACCACCTTGTAATTTTAAACTTATTTTTGATGCCTCTGATAACAAATTAAAATATTTTTCATCTCTAGCAAGATATCGTTTAGCTTGTACATGATATTTTATTGGCTCAATAATTTCTTTTTTAAATATGTTTTTTAAATATTCATAACCTATATCTTCATGCTTACCGTCTAAATTTTCTTTTACTAATTCATCCGGGTTTTCCAAAATAAAATGACCGTAATCATGAAGCAAGCAAGAACATATCAAGTCATCATTACATTTTGCTTTTTCTGCAAGCATTGCAGTTTGAATCATGTGTTCAGACATGGTTACTTTTTCACCGATATAAAGAGATTTATTATTTGTAAAATTTGTAATTATTTTATCAACAACTTGCATTAAAACTATTGAGGATGATCACCTTCAATTGCAATTCGATCCATAATTCTTTCATGCCCTAAACCTCGGCCAGGAAAAAAATCTGCAATAGCATAATGAATAACACTTCTATTATCCCAAATAGCAACAGCGTTTTCAGTCCAATTAAATCTACAAGTTAGATCTAATCTTGCCTGATGTTCAAAAATTTCTTTTAAAATTTGATAACTTTCTTCTTTGTTAAAACCTATAATTTGTTTCGTATAAGTCCAATTAACGAACAAAATCTTTTTACCTGTTTCTGGATGAGTTCTTACAATTGGGTGTTCATTTGAATAAGAGTCGTAATTTCTTTTTTCATTTCCTTCCATATATTTATAGTTATCAATAAAAAATTCAGCTCCTAGAGAACTATGAATTGCTTTTTTATCTTTGATCTTTTCTTGAATTTTTGGGTCTAGCGTTTCCCATGCTAATTCCATATTTGAAAAACAAGTATCACCACCAACCGGAGGTATTTTTATTGATTTCAGTATTACAGCTTTTGTAGGTTTTGAGTTGTAACTCACATCACTGTGCCAATTCTCTCCCCATTGGTTTTTTTCCTCTTTTCCTTTAATAATTCTTACAATTTCTGGAAAATTATCTAGACCTTTTACATATGCGTGCGTTTCTAAAGGTCCAAACTTTTCTGCAAGTGCTATTTGTTGTTCTTTGGTAATAGGTTGGTCTCTAAAAAAAATAACTTTATGCTCAAGAAGTAAATCATTAATTTTTTTAAAATTTTCATCGGATACATCTGTTAAATCAATGCCTTTTATCTCTGCACCTAAAGCACCTGATAATAGTTTTATTTCCATTATTTTTTTAACTTTCCAGTAATTACTAAATCATTATCTTTAAAATTTGATTTATTAAGATTTATAAATTCATCCATTAATTTTACTTTTTCATCTTCAAATTCTGCAACTCTTCTTTTATTTAAATCAATATATAAAGATAACATTTCAAGTGTAGCAGACAGTTTTTTTGAAGATTTTTCAATCATTTCCATTTTGAAATGTAATCTTTTTTTATCGTGATCAAAAAATGTAAGATTAATTTCTACTTCGTCACCTTCTTTGACTTCATTGTTATATGTAGTGTGTGTCTCTACAACCATTGTACTCATTTTAGTCGATTTTGCAGACTGTTCGCCCATTTTAAATTTTTCTAAAATTATTTCCCAAATTTGATCAAAAACTAAAACATAATAAGCCATGTTCATATGGTTGTTATAATCAGTCCATTCTTTTTTAATAATTTGATTTGCTATATGAACTGACATTTAATTTTTATACTCCGGTTCTTCTTTATCTAAAATTAATCTTATTTGCTGAAGATGCAACTTTGCTAAATCTATAGGATAATTTGCTGTTTCCTCAGCTGTTTTTTCTGCAACTTCATCACTTACAATATTTAATTTTTTATTGGTAGATAAAGCAGTTAGGTAAGTCTCTGCTGCTCTTTCAAAATAGTATAAATAATTAAAACCTTCTGCTACCGTTTCACCGGTGGTGATAATTCCATGATTAGCTAATAGCATGTGCTGCTTGTTTCCAAGAGCATTAGCCATTTTAATAGACTCGTCTTCAAATCCTAATCCTCCAAACTCATCGAAAACAGACACTCTATTATAAAATATCATTGTATTTTGATCTATTGGTTTCATGACAGGATCTTTTAAAGCAGATAAAGCTGTTGCGTATTTTGAATGTACATGAAAAATGCATTTTGCATGAGGGACTTTTTGATGGATAGTTCCATGTATATTTATTGCAGTAGGATCAATTAAATTAGGTTCATTTTTTAAATCGTTAATATTTTCTTTAGTCACTAAAATTAAATCACTAGCTTTAATTTGGCTAAAATGAATACCAGCTTTATTCACATAAAAATCAGTTGTTGAACCTGGAACACATGCACTAAAGTGATTAGCAACACCTTCATGCATATTTAATCTTGCAGTCCATCTAAAAGTAGCGGCCAAGTCTCTCTGTAATTCAGTTATTTCCATTTTTACTAAATTAAACTATATTTAAATTATAAATTATGAGCAATAAGGTTTTTATATCATGTGCAGTAACTGGATCAGGTGATACTGCTAGCAAACATCCTGATTTACCAAAAACTCCAGAACAAATTGCAACCGCTTCAATTGAAGCTGCAAAAGCAGGCGCTGCAATAGCACATATCCATGTTCGAGAGGAAGATGGTGCTCCTAGTAGAAGGTTAGAATTATATAAAGAAGTTGTTGATAGAGTTCGATCAAGTGACACTGATGTTATTCTAAATTTAACAACAGGTATGGGGGGTGATCTTGATATTGGACAAGGGGACAACCCTTTAGATTTTGGACCTATGACTGATATGGCAAATGTAATGGAGAGAATTGCAAATGCCGAACAGTTTCTCCCAGAAATTTGTACACTAGATGCAGGAACTTTAAACTTTGGGGATGGTTCAACAATAACAGTGAATACGCCGAATGATTTAAGAAAAGCTGCAAAAAAATTAAAAGAAATTGGAGTTAAGCCAGAAATAGAAGCTTTTGATTTAGGTAATATGTGGTTTGGAGCTCAGTTATACAAAGAAGGATTGTTAAGTGATCCACCGATGTTTCAAATGTGTTTAGGAATACCATGGGGTGCACCACCAACTACTTTAGCGATGCAGGCTATGAAAGATATTATGCCCAAAGAAGGTGTGTGGTCTGGTTTCGCTATTTCTAAAGATGAAATGCCATTTGTTGCTCAAACAGTGTTAATGGGAGGAAATCCAAGAGTTGGATTAGAAGATAATTTATATCTATCAAAAGGTAAACTAGCTACTAATGCCCAATTAGTTGAAAAAGCAATAAGAATTATTGATGAAATTGGTTACACACCAATGACACCTTCAGAAACTAGAGAAAAGTTAAAACTTGTTAAACACAAGTAATGTCCCAAATTAAAAAAATTGCAGTTATTGGAACTGGAGTAATTGGTGCAGGTTGGATTATCAGATGTTTGGCACACAATAAAATTGTTTATGCTTTCGATAAAGATATAAAATTAAAAAAAAATTTAATAGCTGAGATTAAAAGAACATGGCCATATGTAAAAAAACTTTTTAATAAAAAAACTCTCAATCTTAAAAATTTTAAATATTTTACCTCTATTGAAGAAGCGTTAAAAGATGCGGACTTTATCCAAGAGTGTGCAAGTGAAAATTATGATTTAAAAACAAAGTTAATGAGCATTATTGGAAAATATGCTAAACCGAATGCAATTATTTCATCAAGTTCTTCAGGACTATTACCAACAAAAATTTATTCTAAATGTAAAAACCCTGAAAGAGCAATGATTGGACACCCATTTAATCCAGTTTATTTATTACCTGCTGTTGAAATTGTCTCAGGAAAAAAAACATCAAAAAAATTTTTAGAAAAAGCAAAAAAATTTTATGAGTCAATATCAATGAACCCAATAATGGTAAAGCATGAGTTGCCTGGTTATTTATCAGATAGATTACAAGAAGCTTTATGGAGAGAAGGGCTTCACATTATTAATGAAGGTCATGCAACTACAGAAGAATTAGATAGAGCAATTGAAGATGGCCCAGGATTAAGATGGTCGTTAATGGGAACCTTTCTAACTTTTCATTTAGCTGGAGGAAAAGCTGGAATGAGACATATGTTAGAGCAATTTGGACCTGCTTTAAAACTTCCATGGACTAAATTAAAAGCACCAACTTTATCTAATAAATTAATTGATAGATTAGTTCAGGGAACAAAAAAACAATCTAAAGGTAAATCAGTTAGTAAAATTTCAAATATTAGAGATGAATACTTAGTTGAATTACAAAAGTTAAGAAAGAAATACGAAAAAAAATTAAGATAGATTAATCATTTCTCTCTGTATGACCATCAACAGAGATTACTTGTCCAGATACTTTACTAGAGTCATCTGAAATTAGAAAAGAACACATCTTTCCAATATCTTCTTCTAAGATCCATTGTTTCATTGAGCTCATAGAGACAAAATCTTTCTCAATTACTTTTGTTGAAACTTTGGTAAATTTAGCTTTATCCTTTATAACTCTTTTCATTCTGTCCCCCTTAATTGTTCCAGGACATACGGCATTCACTCTAATATTAAATTTACCCAGTTCCATAGCTAAAGTTTTCGTAACACCAATTATTGCCCATTTACTTGCTGCATAAGGGGACCGAAGTGGAAAACCAAGTATACCAGCAGTAGATGAAATATTAATAATTGAACCGTTTTTCGATTTTTTTATTAAAGGGATAGCTTTTTTTGTAAAATAGAAGTGACTATTTACATCTACATGTAGAGTATTTTCCCAATCTTTAGATTTTAATTTTTCAAGTGATCCAGTAGGTCCTGCGATACCTACATTATTTATTAAAGCATCAATTTTTTTTGTTTTCTTTTTTATTTTTTCAAAAAAATCTGAAACTTGATATTCATTTGATGCATCGCAGAGATATGAAAAAAGTCTTTTATTTTTAAGTGGATGTTTGTTTAATTTAGCAAGTGATTTACTATCTATATCACAAAGATAAACAAAAGCTCCTCTTGAAAGGCATACTTTTGCAGTGGCTAGACCAATTCCAGATGCTCCTGCAGATAGGATGATTTTTTTATTTTTTAATGATTGGTTAACCATTAATTATGATTTTGTTAATGAGGACTGTAATTCTTTATTAGTGATGTAGCCTTTTATATTTCCACTTTTATCAACCACTTCACAATTAGCGTTAGTACACACTATTTGAGGTAAAAACTCTTCGATAAACTGATCTTCATTAACCTTAACTAGATTTGATTTATCAATACCATTTGTTTCGTTAGCATTAGTCATGATAATTTTAGCTTTGATAACCTTTGCTCTATTAACATCTTTTACAAAAGCTTTTACATAATCATCAGCAGGGTTCATAATAATATCAACTGGAGTTCCAACTTGAACTAATTTTCCAGCATTTAATATTCCTATGTGATCACCAAGTCTAAGCGACTCGTCCAAGTCATGAGTAATAAATACTATTGTTTTTTTTAATTCTGATTGAAGATCTATTAATTGTTTTTGCATGTCACTTCTAATTAGTGGGTCCAATGCACTGAAAGCTTCATCCATTAACATGATATCTGAATTAGTCGCTAGTGCTCTTGCTAATCCAACCCGTTGCTGCATTCCTCCAGATAATTGGTTTGGAAATTGATTTTCAAAACCATTAAGACCAACAGCTTCAATTTTCTCCATTGCAATTTTATCTCGCTCATCTTCTGACTTACCTTGCATTTCCAATCCATAACCAACGTTTTGCATTACTGTTTTATGTGGAAATAATCCAAATCTTTGAAAGACCATACTCATCTTGTGTCTTCTAAAATCAATTAATTGCTCAGGGTTTAAACTCATAACATTCTCACCATCTATTAGAATTTCCCCAGCAGTTGGGTCAATTAATCTATTTAGGTGTCTTATTAAAGTTGATTTTCCTGAACCAGATAAACCCATACAAACAAAAGTTTCTCCTTCTTCAATGTTTAAAGATACATTGTCTAAACCAACTGTGTGACCAGTTTGTTCAAGCACTTCGTCTTTTGTTGAACCATTTTTAACCATATCCATTACGGAGTCTGGATTGTTACCAAAAATTTTATAAATATTATTTATTTCAATTTTTGACATTATTTCTTGGCCTTTTTAGTAGGAGCATTTCTCTCTTGTAGAGTTTCACCATAAGATTGGGTAATTCTATCTAAGACGATTGCTAATAATACAATTGCAATTCCAGCTTCGGCAGCTCGACCAACGTTTAATTGTTGTAGACCAAGAAGAACTTCATCTCCTAGACCTCTGGTTCCAATCATCGATGCAATTACCACCATGGATAAAGCCATCATTGTACATTGGTTAATTCCTTGCATTATATTTGGCAGAGCCAATGGAATTTGAACTCCCCATAATTTTTGTTTTTTGTTTGCGCCAAAAGCATCTGCTGCTTCTGTTACTTCACTGTCAACTAACCTAATTCCTAAGTCAGTTAATCTAACTAACGGTGGTACCGCATAGATAAAAGTTGCAATAATTGCTGGAACTGCACCCAAACCAAACAACATGATGCCTGGAATTAAATATACGAAAGCAGGGATTGTCTGCATTAAATCTAGTATTGGAAGGATCTTCTCTCTTACTCTATTAGCTCTAGACATCCAAATACCAATAGGAACTCCTATAACAAGACATAAGAAAATACTAATCAACATTATAGATGTTGTCTCAATTGCTTTGTCCCAAAATCTTGGGTGTAAAAATCCTATAAAAAAAGTGCAAAAGCCAACTGCAACAGTGGTTTTAATTTTTTTACCACTTGCAAAATAAGTAAGTACAACAACTCCTATGATAACTGCAGGCCAAGGAGCTTGCACTAAAAAGTTTTTTAGCCCCATTAACATTGCTAGTAAAAAATTATTTATTGCTTCGAAAATAAAACCAAAATTTTCATTTAAAGCTTTGAACCATTTATTGATCCATTTCATTAAAGGTAAGTCTAACCATTTTGGCCAATCGCTGAGCCAAGAAAAATCTTTTAATAACTCACCAACTGACTCAGGTTTTCTTTTTGATGAATTGTAACTTGCAATTAATAACCATACAAAAATACCTAAAAGGCTAAGGTTGAATAGATCTCTTTTATTTTTAAACATATATGATTATTTTTTTTAAAGAAAGAGCCCGTTAAAGGGCTCTTTCAAATTATTATTATAATTGGATTATAAAGCAGCTGTAACTTTTGATGCTACGTCTGCAGGTACCCAACTTTTCCACATTGATTCAGTTTTTAAAAACTCTTTAGCAGTTAATTCCATATCACCATCTGACTCGTCTTCGTAGAAGGCTAACATTTTGTTAACTACTGCTGTAGGAATAGTATACTTTTCTAAAAAAGCTGTTTCAGCTGGATGAGCTTTTGCCCAATCAGTTAATACAGATTTAGTTAGAGCCATATCTCTATACTCACAAGCACAAGATTTTTTGTATGCATCTGGACCGTTAGCTTTTATGTCTTCAACAACTGCAGACATATTATTCCAGCAATCAGTATCAAACTTAGGTTCAGTTAATCTAACAAGATCAACTTTTCCCATTAAACCAGTAGGTGCCCAGTAGTATGTGAAGATAGGTTTTTTCTTAGCAAATGCTCCAGCGATAGCAGCATCTAATGCACCACCTGAACCTGGGTCAAAGTTAGTATAGTATTTATCTAAACCATACTCTTTTTGTTTTACTAAGTTCACTGTGTAACAAGTCCAACCTGAAATACAGCTAGTCATTCTACCTTTAGATGGATCTTCTGGATCACTAAATAGCGCAGCTATTTTTGGATCTTTCATATCCATTACTGATTTCAAATTATATTTATCAGCTGTAGCTTTATCTACGTAGAAAGCTTGCTGCGAGTCTGGAGTGTTAACACCAATATTTTTGATTGTACCAGCCTTTTCATGAGGCTCGTAGTTTGCAATAATATTGTCATACCAAACTTCAGTAATCACATCTAACTGCTTGTCGTAGTGAGCAGCCATGATCGGTGTAGTACTTCCTTTAGTTACTGAAACTTCACAGCCATATCCCTTTTCAAGAATAAATTGTGAAATTGCAGTATGAATGTTCGCACTACTCCAGTCAAAATCTCCCAATCTAGCTTTGCAGTCACCTGCATTAGCACTTGTTGCTAATAACGATGATACAAAAAAAGCTGAAAGAACTAATTTTTTCAAAAACTTCATTAAATTATCTCCTTAAGGTTAAGTTTTAATAATGAGATTTAATAATGAATGAGATCAAAAAACAAGAGCTGAATTATAAATTCAACTATAAATTGAATTGAAAAGTCCACTCTTTTATATAATGATTGAATATGAGTGAAATTTCTAAATTAGAAAAAAATTCTACATATTTAAAAATTGTTTGGGATGATGGTGAGGAAAGCAAATTTAATTATTTATGGTTAAGAGATAATTGCCCAACAGCACATGATAAAGACTCACGTCATAGAATGTTTAATATTTTAAATGTTACAGCAAATATTAATCCAAAAAATTATAATATTAGCTCAAATGGTAGTTTAGAAATTGAATGGAGTGAAGGTGATCACAAAAGTTCATATGATCCATCATGGTTAAGAGAGAATTGCTATACTTTAAAAAATAAAGCTAAATATCAATCACCTTATAAACTTTGGGATAATTCATTAGAGAAAAATTTAAAATCAATTGAAATAGATCATGATGAAATAATTAATTCAGAAGAAGGTTTAGTTAAATGGCTAGAACTTTTACATCATACAGGAATTGCAATTGTTAAAAATGCACCGGTTGAAAAAAATTCTGCTTTTAAAGTTTTAAATAGAATAAGTCATACTAGAGAAACTTTTTTTAAAACTCCATTTGAAGTTATCAATATTCCAAAACCAAATAATTCAGCCTATACTGCTCATGCTTTAAGAAATCACATGGATCTTCCTTGGTTTGAAAATCCTCCAGGGTATCAATTTTTACATTGTTTGATAAATTCTGCTAAAGGTGGAGATTCCTCAGCAGTAGACGCGTTTGCTGTTGCAGATTATCTAAGAAAAAATGAAAAAGAAATATTTGATACTTTAGTTTCTGTTCCATTAAAATTCAAAGATAAAGATTATACTCAAGTAGCGCACAGAAGTTTTCATTCTCCAGCTATAACATTAACAAAGGATGGAGATTACAATGATATAAGGTTTAGTGTTGCAACAATGGACACACTAGATTGTAATCCTGAAATTATGGAACAAGTTTATAAAGCACATCATCGATTTGGAAATCTTTTGCATGATAAAAAATATCAAATTAATTTTAGATTAGAACCAGGTGATATATTTTCATTTAACAATAGAAGACTTTTGCATGGAAGAACTGAATTTGATCCAA
>JAOHEU010000016.1 GCA_028097645.1 Candidatus Pelagibacter sp.
AAAGATTTTCAACAATTATTTTTAGTAAAGAATTTTATTGAAAGTAAATTTAATACCAAAGTTATTGGATGTAAAACTATTAGAAATAAAAATAAATTAGCGTTATCATCAAGAAATTTCTTACTTAAACAAAATGAGTTAAATGATGTTGAAAAAATTTCGAAAAATTTTTTAAATCTAAAAAATAAGATCAAATATACTAAAAATATTAATCAATTTTTACAGAAAACAAAAAAAGATTTTGAAAGATTTTTTAATATTAAAATTGAATATTTAGAGAATAGAAATACAAATGATTTATCTTTATCCAATAAATATAATGGATCTAAAATTTTCTTAGCGTATTATTATAAAGGCGTTAGATTAATTGATAATTTTTAAGTCTATAAGAAATAAGCTCCAACACCCAAAAATGAAACAAAACCTATAACGTCAGTAATTGTTGTGACAAATACGCTGGATGCAATAGCTGGATCTATATTCATTTTTTTTAAAGTAACTGGAACTAAAATACCAAAGAGTCCGGCAATGATCATAGTTAGAACCATTGAGATTGAAATTATAATTGAAAGAGTGCTATCTTGAAACCAAACTTGAACAATAAAAGCACTTATGACTGCAAAAATAATTCCATTTAATATTCCGATAGAAAACTCTTTAATAACATTTGAAGTAAAATTATTTTCTGTCAAATCATTAGTTGCTATTGTTCGAACTGTTACAGCAAGAGTTTGCATTCCAGCATTACCACCCATTGATGCAACTATAGGCATCAAAAATGCTAACACTACCATTTGCTCAATCGTTGCACCAAATAAACTAATGCACCATGTGGCTAAAAATGCAGTAAATAAATTTAATAAGAGCCAGTTAAATCTTCTTTTAGTTTTAGTTATTACACCATCAGTAATTTCCTCATCACCTACCCCAGCTAATCTCAATGCATCTTCTTCAGCTTCTTCTTGTAATACAGTTAAAACATCATCACTCATAATCATTCCAACTAGCTTATTATTTTTATCTACAACTGCAGCTGAATTTAAATTATAATTTTCAAACAAGTTAGCTACTTCCTCTTTATCCATATCAACAGGTATTAGTAATTGAGACTCTGACATAATCGAAAGCATTTTTGTTTCCCTTGAAGTGGTTAAGACACGAGAAGAAGGAACTGTACCTATGGGTTTAAATTCTTCATTAATTATGAATATTTCTAAAAATTCCTCAGGAAGATCTTTATTTTCTCTTAAATAATCTATTGTTTGACCTACAGACCAATTACTTGGTATAGCTGTAAATTCTCGTTGCATTATCCTAGCAGCAGTGTCTTCTGGGTAACTTAAACTTTCTAATAATGCAAAACGGTCTTTTGGGGGTAGTGAACTTAATATATTATTTTTTTCTTCTTCTGGTACATTTTCTAATATTGATATTGCATCATCTGATTCAAGATTAGTTAAAATTGAAACAATTGAGTCTGATGAGAGATAAGTAATAATTTCTATTTGAACTGATTCATTAAGTTCAACAAAAACTTCAGGGTCAATTTTAAAATTATTAAGTTTTATTAAACTTTCTCTATCAGATTGATTTAGGTGTTCAATTATGTCAGCAGCATCTGCTGGGTGCATTTCTTTAAAAGAATTAGTAATAAAAAGAGCATCGTTGTTAGCAATTTTAGTTGTAACTACTTTTATATATTCTTTATTAAATTCAAAATTTACTTTTTTATCTTTTATTTTTTTAACTAAAGACATAAATCTACCTATAATTTAGGTTGGACTATTAATAGATAATTAAGATAATACAATTTATAAATGAATATAGAGATCAAAAAGTCAATAAAACCAATAAATTATTTTGATGCTATAAACCTATTAGAGAAGAGGTTAGAGAATTTACATAATAATATTGATAAAGAACTAATTTGGACACTAGAACATAATGAAATATTTACAGCAGGGACAAGCTTTAAAGAAAGTGAAATTTTAGATAATTCTATAGAATTAATAAAAACTAATCGAGGTGGTAAAATAACTTGCCATGCACCAGGTCAATTGGTTTGTTATTTTGTTTTAGATTTAAGAAAAAAAAAGGATATTAGAAAGTTTATTTCTTGTATTGAAAAAACAATTATTGAAACTTTAAAAGAATACAAGGTAGAAACATTTTCAGACAAAGATAATATTGGAATATGGCACAAAAAAAATAACTCAATTAATAAAGTTGCAGCAATTGGAGTAAGAGTTAAAAAGTGGATTGCTTATCATGGGTTTGCGATAAATGTAAATAATAATCTAGAACAATATAAAAAAATTATACCTTGTGGAATTACTGATAAGGGAGTTACTAATTTGATTAATATTAATAATAATGATTATTCAGACTTAGATAAATTATTGATAGAAAAATTTATTTCAAACCTGAAAATCTAAGTCTTTTTGTCTTTAATAATTTTCTAAAATAATCTGGTAGTAAAGCAGTATATGTATGCTTTATATCATCAATAATAAATTTAATCTGATATGAATGAAGCATTAAATTCTTGTTTAACCCTCTTGAAGAGTTAGATAATTTATACTTAATATCACCAAAGATTGGTTGTCCTAAAGCATATAATTGCTTTCTAAGTTGATGTTTACGACCAGTAATGGGTTTTAACTCAACTAAACTTGCTTCTGAATTCTTATCTAAAACTTTAAAAATTGTTTTTGCTTTTTCTATAATTTTTTTATCTCCATCATATCGGATAAGATCATCATTCCATTCACCAGTGTCTGTATTTAATTCACCGTGGCAAATAGCCAAATATGTTTTATGAACCTTTCTTAATCTAAACAAAGAGGTTAATAATTGAGCAGACTCTCTTGTTTTAGCCATAATAAAGACACCAGAAGTGTCTTTATCTAATCTATGTACTGAATAAGGTTTTGTGCCTTGAAAGATTTCACTTTTAGCAAAAATATCAACTAAATTTTTTTTTGATTTAGTACCACCCTGTACAGAGATACCTGAACTTTTATTTAATACGACAAAATTTTCATTATTATCAATAATTTGATCTTCATTAGATTTTATAATTTCTTTTGATGGTTCGAACTTTATTTTTTTCTGAACAATCGTTTCTTTAAAATCCAAGTTATAAAAATTTACAATATCGTTTGTTTTAACTTTGGTTGAACTTTTGATTTTTTTTTTATTTATTTTGATTTTGCCTGATCTTAGATATTTTTCAATTAGTCCTTGTGGAATTTTACCTATTTTGAGTCTGGTCCAACGATCTATACGCATATCATTACACGTTGAATCAACGGTATATGACTTTTTCATGCTTTAAAGTTTATGCTGTTGCTTGTTTCTTTTCTTCAGCTTTAGGTGTTTCTTTATTAGCGTCTTTTTTTGGCTTATCAATTCTTTTAGCTTCAACATCTCTATCAACAAATTCAATGATAGCCATAGGTGCGTTGTCACCATATCTAAATCCAGCTTTTATAATTCTTGTATATCCACCATTTCTTTTTTCATATCTTTTTGAAAGTGTTTTTTTAACTTTATTTGCTGATTTTATATCCTGTAGTTGAGAAACTAACATTTTTGTAGTCTGTAATGTTTCCTTTTTACCTAATGTAATAATCTTATCAGCTTGAGGTTTTAAAAATTTAGCTTTTGGCAAAGTAGTTTTAATTTGTTCATACTTAATTAAAGAATTTAACATATTCTTTAAAAGAGCCTTTCTATGTTCAGAAGTTCTATTTAACTTCTTATTTGCCATTCCGTGTCTCATTAGATAGCTTCCTCTAATTTTTTCGACATCTCAGCAATATTATCAGGTGGCCAATTTGGGATTTCCATACCTAAATATAAAGACATTCCAGTTAAAACTTCTTTAATTTCATTTAAAGATTTTCTTCCAAAATTTGGTGTTCTAAGCATTTCTCCTTCAGATTTTTGAACAAGATCACCAATATAAATAATATTATCATTTTTAAGACAATTCATTGATCTAACCGATAGCTCTAGTTCATCAACTTTTCTTAATAAATTCTTGTTAAATTCTGGTTCTGTAGAAACTTCTTTTACAGGAGCTTCAACTGGTTCATCAAAATTAACAAACATTTTTAACTGATCTTGAAAAATTCTTGCTGAGTAAGCGACAGCATCTTCTGCTGAAATTGACCCATTAGTCTCAACTTCCATAGTAAGCTTATCGTAATCAAGAGCTTTACCTTCTCTTGCTGTACTTATTGAGTAAGATACTTTTTTCACTGGACTATAAAGCGAGTCTATTGCAATTAATCCTAAAGGTGGTTCTTCTGGTTTATTTAAATCAGCAGGAACATAACCTTTTCCAGTGCTTACATTCATTTCCATGTGAAAATTTGTATTTTCATCTAGATTACATATTACAAGTTCAGGATTTAATATTTCTACATCAGCAACTTGCGTGATATCAGAGGCTTTAATCTCACCTGGACCTTTTGCATCCAAAATAAGCTTTTTTGTACCTTCTGAATTACATTTTAATGCTAAAGATTTTACGTTTAAAACAATATCAGTAACATCTTCTCTTACACCTTTGATAGATGTAAATTCATGTAAAACACCATCAATTTGAATGGAGGTAACTGCAGCACCTCTTATTGATGAAAGTAAAATTCTTCTTAGAGAATTACCTAATGTTAATCCATAACCTTTTTCTAAAGGCTCTGCTATAATTTTAGCATGAGTTAAGTCATCACTAATTTGAACATCTAATTTAGATGGCTTAATTAACGATTTCCAATTTTTTACATTTACATTTTCGACTTCCATTAAACTCTCCTTTTCTTTGGTGGTCTAGTTCCATTATGAGGCATGGGTGTAGTATCTTTAATTGATAAAATTTTAAAACCTCTTGCTTGTAATGCTCTTAAAGCTGTTTCACGTCCAGACCCAGGGCCCTTCACTTCAACAGATAAAGTTTTCATTCCATATTCTAATGCTTTAGAGGCAGCAGCATCAGCAGCAATTTGTGCGGCATAAGGAGTTGATTTTCTAGATCCTTTAAATCCTTTTTGCCCTGCAGATGCCCAAGAAATAACATTTCCATTAGTATCTGCAATTGAAATAATCGTATTATTAAAAGTTGATTGCACGTATGCAATTCCATTAAGAATATTTTTTTTAATTTTTTTCTTTTTTGAATATGAGCTTTTATTACTTTTTTTTGAAGACTTCTCTACCTTCTGATCTTTATTTTCAACTTTATCAGCTTTAGCCATAATTATTTTTTAGTTGGAGTTAATTTTTTACCAGCAATAGCGATTGCTTTTCCTTTTCTTGTTCTTGCATTACATCTTGTTCTTTGACCTCTTACAGGTAATTTTTTTCTATGTCTTGTTCCTCTATAACAAGCCAGATCAATCAGTCTTTTAATTGTAAGCGAGTAATCTCTTCTTAAATCACCTTCAACTTTAAAATTAGCATCAATATATTCTCTGATTTTTAAAATTTCATCATCTGTTAATTCATTAATTCTTTTTGCTCTTGGAATTTCAAGTGATGTACAAATTTGATTAGAAAATTTATCCCCTATTCCATAAATATAAGTTAAACCTATATGAACAAGTTTATTTTGTGGGATGTTGATACCTGCGATACGAGCCATAATTTTTGTGATAATTTGAGCCTTTTATATAATAAGATTCTCTAAAGTCAACGCATTAAACATTGATAAAAGTGTCAATTTTAGCGGTTATTTGATCAATTTCAAGAGTTCCATCAATCTCATGGAAATTTGAATTTTTTGAAAAAAAATTAAGAACTGGTTCTGTCGTTTTTGTATAAATGTCGTATCTAGACATTATTGTTTCAAGATTATCATCTTTTCTTTTAACAAAATGTTCTTTGCCGCATGGATGCAAATCTATTTCTTCATTATTAAAAAACTCATTTAGTGTTAAATTACATTTATCACACGTTACCCTGCCAATTATTCTTTTTTCAATGATTTCACGCGAGACAACAAGTGAGATGATAAGATCAATTTTTTGATCAAATTCACTTAAAATTAAGTCAAGATTTTTTGCTTGGTCAATACTTCTAGGATATCCATCAAATATAATTCGATCTCTAAATTTTAAATTTAAAATAGTATTTTTAAGAAGTTTATTAACAATTTCATCTGAAACAAAGTTACCTTTTGAAATAATTGACTCTATTTCATTACCTAAATCAGTATTTTTCTTTGTCTCATTTCTTAATAAGTCACCAGTTGATAACTGAAAGTAATTATGTTTTTTAACAATTAATTGTGCTTGAGTGCCTTTACCTGCGCCTGGAGGCCCAAATAAAATAATGTTCACTTATTTACCAAATTTTGTTTTCTTGATTAATTGTTCGTATTGAGAACTCATTAATCTAGTTTGAATTTGAGTTACCGTATCAATAGCAACCACTACAACAATCAAAATTGAAGCGCCACCTAAATAAAAAGGTATTGGATAATTAGCAATTAAAAATTCTGGCATTAAACAAACTAAAGTTAAATATAATGCACCTATTGTAGTTAATTTAGTTGAAATGTTTTGAATATATAATGCAGTGCTCTCACCCGGTCTTATTCCTGGAACAAAACCTCCATATTTTCTTAAATTATCAGCAGTTTCTGTTGGATTGAAAGTTATTGAGGTATAAAAAAAAGTAAAAAATATTATTCCTGATGCATATAACAGCATGTAAAGAGGCTGTCCTTGAGTAAAGTATGAACTTAGGTTTAAAAAAGTATCATTACTTGAAAATGAAAAATTTGAAAAAGTAACTGGTAATAAAAGTAAAGCTGAAGCAAAGATTGCAGGGATTACACCAGCCTGGTTAATTTTAAGTGGTAAATGAGATGACTCACCTCCATACATTTTATTTCCCATTTGTCTTTTTGGGTAGTTAATTAAGATTTTTCTTAACGCTCTTTCCATAAATACTACAAATAAAATTGTAGCTACTAGCAGTACAAAAATAGCTAAAATCATAAATGTTGAAACAGCACCTGTTCTACCAAGTTCAAAAGTTGTAACAAGAGCTCTAGGAATTTCTGCAACTATACCTGCAAAAATTATTAAAGAAATACCATTACCTATTCCCCTTTGTGTTATTTGTTCACCTAACCACATTAGAAACATCGTTCCAGCTACTATAGTAGTGACGGTTGTAATTTTAAAAAAAACACCAGGATTTATTACGAGATCTGCTGAAGACTCTAAACCAACAGACAATCCATAACCTTGGACCGTTGCTAATAATACAGTTCCATATCTTGTAATTTGTGTAATTTTTGCTCTTCCAGTTTCGCCTTGAGCTTTTAAATTTTTAAAATATTCAGAAACACCTGTTAACAACTGAACAATAATTGCTGAAGAAATATATGGCATTATACCAAGCGCAAATATAGCCATTCTACTAACGGCACCACCAGCAAAAACATTGAACATTCCAAGTAAACCTTTTTGGTTACCATCCATCATAATCTTAAGCTGCTCTGGATCTATACCAGGTAATGGTACGAAAGTTCCAAATCTATAAACTGCTAAAATGAAGATAGTAAAAAGTATTCTATTTCTTAAATCGTTTGATGATGAAGACGCACTCATTGAAATATATTATTTTTTCAATTGAATAGATCCACTAATTTTCTCTAGTTTTTCTATTGCTGATTTGGATGCTAAGTCTGCTTCTATGTTGACTTTATCTTTAATCTCTCCCGTTCCAAGTATCTTTAATTTCTGAGAGTTTTTATTAATTAGCTTAAGTTTTTTAAGCAACTCCATATTTATAGTATCGCTAGGGTTAATTGTTTTTTCATTAATAAATGACTGAATTTTTTCTAAATTCATTATTGCTATGTTAGTTCTCGAAATAGGATTAAAACCTCTTTTAGGCAGTCTTCTGTATAGTGGCATTTGTCCACCTTCAAAAGCTTTAATTGCAACACCTGATCTTGATTTTTGACCCTTAACACCTCTTCCCGAAGTTTTACCTTTACCAGAACCAATGCCTCTACCAACACGCATTTTTGATTTATTGATTTTATCTTTGGTGTTTAAAGTAATCATTATCCTCTTTTCTCCACTATTTCAGAAATTTTTTTATTTCTGATTGCTGAAATTTGTTTTGGTGAATTTTGTTTAAGTAAAGCTTTCATAGTAGCTCTAATAACATTATGTGCATTCGAAGTTCCCATTGATTTAGCAACAATATCTTTAACTCCTAATACCTCGCAAACAGCTCTAACGGGACCACCAGCAATAATGCCTGTTCCTTTAGATGCGGCTCTTAAAACAATTCTGCCTGAACCATCTTTTGCTTTAACATCATGATGAATTGTTCTACCTTCTCTTAAAGGTATATGTATCAATTTTCTTCTGGCTACTTCATTGGCTTTTTTAATTGCATCAGGCACCTGTTTAGCTTTTGCGTGTGCTATTCCAATTTTACCAGCTTGATTTCCAACAACAACTAGTGCTGAAAAACCAAATCTACGTCCACCTTTTACTACTTTTGTAATACGGTTTATGTGGACTAATTTTTCTAAAATATCGTCTGCTTTTTTATCTTTAAAATTTTCCATAATTAAAATTCCATTCCATTTTCACGTAAGGTTTCAGCAAATACTTTTACTCTGCCGTGATATCTATAGATACCTCTATCAAAATAAATTTTAGTAATTTTTTTCTCTTGAGCTTTTTTTGCAAGTTTTGTTGCAACAATCTTAGATAGTTCAGTTTTATTTACTTTATCTCCAGACTTAATATCCTTTTCAACAGAGGAAGCAGATAACAATGTAACTTTGTTAATATCATCAATTATTTGTGCAGAAATATTCTTTGATGATCTAGAAATACATAGTCTGAATCTATCTTTAGAAGCAACTTTTTTGACTTTATTGCTAACTCTAAATCTTTTTCTAATGCTTGTATTTAGTTTCATTATTTTTTCTTTCCTTCTTTTTTAAGAACATACTGTCCTTTTTCTCTAATCCCCTTACCTTTGTAAGGCTCAATTTTTCTATATGTTTTAATTTTTGAAGCAACAGATCCAACTTGTTGTTTATCTGAACCGGAAATTTTTAAAGTTGTTTGTTTTTCAACTTCAATTTTAATTCCTTCCGGTATGTCATAATCAATATCATGACTATAACCAAGTTGAAGATTTAGCTGTTTTCCTTTTAAGGCAGCTCTGTAACCGACACCAACTAGTTCTAAAGTTTTTTCATAGCCTGTGCTTGATCCAATTACTGCATTATTAATCAAACTTCTGTTCATTCCCCAAAGTCTTTTTGAATTTTGATCAATTTTTTTTGGTTTAATTGATATTTCTTTTCCATCTTTGATATCAAGATTGAACATTTCTAAATCAATGTCGATAGATTTTTTTCCTAATGGACCTTCAATATTTAGCATATTACCAGCCAATACAACTTTGACTTTTTCAGGGATAGAAATACTTATTTTACCAATTTTAGACATTAAAATACCTTACAAATTATCTCACCACCAACACGTTGTTTTCTGGCATCTATATCTGTCATCACACCTTTAGGAGTAGAAACAATAGCAATACCTAAACCATTGTTAACTTTTGGTAAGCTTTCAGCGCTAGAAAAAATTCTTCTACCCGGTTTAGATACACGCTCAAAAGCACTAATAACAGGGTTTCCTGAGTGATACTTAAGTTCTAAAGATAAAGTTGGTTTTTTATCTTCTGAATCTATTTTAAAATCTTTAATAAAACCTTCATTCTTAAGGATGTCAGCTATTTTAGTTTTAAAGTTTGAAGATGGTAATGCTACTTTTTTATGATTTCTTGCTTGAGCATTTTTTACTCTTGCTATCATATCTCCAATTGGGTCACTTAAACTCATAATATTCCTTTCTACCAGCTTGACTTAGTCATTCCTGGAATTAATCCAGCTAAACCTAAGTCCCTTAAAGCTATTCTTGATATTTTTAATTTTCTATAAACTCCGTGTGGTCTACCTGTAATCTTACATCTATTCATTACTCTAGTTTTTGCAGAATTTCGTGGCATTTGAGATAGTTTTTGCTGCGCTTTAAATCTCTCTTCTAATGGTAATTTTTTATCCATAATAATTTTTTTTAGGCTTTGTCTTTTTTTATAGAGTCTGTCAGACAGTTTAATTCTTTTATCATTCTTGTTTACAGCGCTAACTTTTGCCATTTTTAATTGTCTCCTTTTTTAATAAATGGAAAATTCATTTTTTCCAATAAAGCAAATGCATGATCTTTATTCAAAGCTTTAATTACTACCACAATATCAAGACCACGTACTTTATCCGCTCTATCAAAGCTTACTTCTGGGAAAATGATATGTTCTTTTATTCCAAATGTATAATTACCAAATTTATCAAAACCTTTAGAGGATAAGCCTCTAAAATCTTTTATTCTAGGTAATGCAATATTTACTAATCGATCAATAAACTCATACATTTTATTTTTTCTAAGAGTTACTTTTAGTCCTGCGTTTGATCCTTTTCTTGTTTTGAAATTTGCTACAGATTTTTTGAATTTTGTAATCACAGGTTTTTGACCAGTAATTTTTCCCATATCTTCTTCTGCTGCTTTTAAAATTTTAGCATCAGCACCATCTAATCCAAGCCCCATATTTAGAACAATTTTTTCAATTCTAGGTACCATAAAAATATTTTTTAAACCCAGGCTGTCTTTTAAAGCTGGTTGAATTTCTTTACTGTAAGTTTCTTTTAATCTTGGTGTCATTATTTTTTAGCCTCTGCTTTTTTTGAAACTTTTTCGTCAATTAACTTAAGGTTTGATAGATGAATAAAGCTTTCTTTAGATACAATTCCACCTTTTTTCTCTTTTGTGGTTTTTACATGTTTTTTCACCATATTTATCTCTTTAACTTTTGCTCTATTATTTGGTCTATCAATTTCAATTACTTCGCCTTCTTTTTTTTTGTCTTTACCTGTTAAAACTCTTACTTTTAAACCTTTTTTAATCATTTTATAAAACCTCCGGCGCTAATGAAATTATTTTCATTTGCCCTCTACTTCTTAATTCTCTAGTTACAGGACCAAAAATCCTAGTTCCAACCGGTTCTCCTTTATCATCAACTAAAACTGCAGCATTATTGTCAAATTTAACTTTTGAACCATCATTTCGGTGAATCCCTTTTTTAACTCTTACTACAACTGCTTTATGTACTGTACCTTTTTTTACTTTACCTTTTGGTATTGCTTCCTTAACAGCAATTACAATTGTATCACCAATACTTGCATATCTTCTTTTAGATCCTCCAAGTACTTTTATGCACTCTATTCTTTTAGCACCTGTATTGTCTGCTACTTGTAACTCTGTTTGTACACCAATCATTATTTATTATTCTCCATTACTTGGAATTTTTTATTTTTAGAAAAAGGTTTGCTTTCTATAATAGAAACTTTATCGCCAGTTTTAAATTTGTTATTTTCATCATGAGCGTTATAGTTTTTTCTAACTTTAATAACTTTTTTAAGCACCGGGTGTGAATATTTTCTTTCAACCATTACAGTTATGGTTTTGTTTGGCTTATCACTTACAACTACTCCAGTTAATATTTTTTTAGGCATTAATTTTTCCTTTTAATATAGTTTTTAATCTTGCAATTGTTTTCTTTGTTTCACCAATTTTAGCTGGGTTTGTTACCTGCGAATTCATCTTCTGAAATCTAAAATTAAAAAGATCTTTCTTTAATTTATCGATATTTTTAATCATTTCATCCTTTGATAATTTTTTAATTTCTTGTTTTTTCATATTAAGCAAACCTCTTAATAGTTTTAGTTTTTATCGGTAATTTAGCTGATGCTTTGTATAATGCTTCTTTAGCTATTTGTTCTGAAACACCATCAACTTCAAATAAAATTCTACCTGGCTTCACTCTACAAGCAAAAAATTCTGGATTTCCTTTTCCTTTACCCATTCTAACTTCAATAGGTTTTTTAGATACTGGGATGTTTGGAAAAACTCTAGTCCACACCCTTCCTTGTCTCTTCATGTGTCTTGTTAAAGCTACTCTAGCAGCTTCAATTTGTTTTCCAGTAATTCTTTCTGGTTGCAAAGCTTTTAAAGCAAAAGCACCATAGTTTATACTGCTAGCTCTTGTTGCAGTTCCATGGATTCTTCCTTTGTGAGCTTTTCTCCATCTAGTTCTAACTGGCTGAAGCATTATTCTTTACCTTCTTTTGGAGTTACTTTGTTAGTTTCTTGACTAAATTCTCTTGCAAAAACTTCACCTTTATAAATCCAAACTTTAATTCCAATGATTCCATAGGTTGTTAATGCTTCTGCTTCTGCATAATCTATGTCTGCTCTTAAAGTGTGTGACGGTATACTACCTTCTCTTAACCACTCAGTTCTTGCTATTTCATTTCCACCAAGTCTTCCGCTAATAGAAACTTTAATTCCTCTTGCTCCCAATCTGATGCATGACTGCATAGATCTTTTCATAGCTCTTCTGTACGAAATTCTTTTAACTAATTGTTGAGCAATATTTTCAGCTACTAAATAAGCGTTAGTTTCAGGCTTTTTTACTTCTTTGATGTTTAAAGCAACTTCATTAGTTGTAAATTTAGATAAGTTGTTTTTGATTTTGTCAATATCACTTCCTTTTTTTCCAATAACAAATCCAGGTCTTGAAGTGTAAATTGTAACATAGCATTTATTAGATGTTCTCTCTATCATGACTTTTGATACACCAGAATTAACTACATTTTTTTTGATGTATTCTCTAATTTTAAAGTCTTCAATTAAATAATTTCCAAAATCTTTCTTTTTGGCATACCAAACAGAGTCCCACCCTCTATTGATACCTAATCTAAAACCTACAGGATTAACCTTTTGTCCCATGACTCTCCATTTGTTTAACTTCTGATAAAATTATAGTTACAGTTGACCAAGGTTTTAAAATTGGTGCCGCTCTACCTTTTGCTCTTGGTCTAAATCTTTTCATTACAATTTTTTTTCCACAATAAGCTTCCTTAACAATTAAATTATCAATATCGTATTGAAAATTATTCTCAGCGTTAGCTACTGCAGAACCAATTGTTTTTCTTATGTCTTTACTAATTCTTTTTGCAGAAAATTGTAAATCTCTCATAGCAACATCTACTTTTTTTCCAACAATACTTTTTAAAATAGGACTAAGTTTTCTAACACTAGTTCTTATACTATTGTTCACAGATTTAACTGTATCAACTTTTTTTCTATTTTTTTTCTTTGTCTTATTCATAATTATTTTTTAGCCGCCGTTGCTGGTTTTGCTTTCTTATCAGCAGGTGTATGACCATAAAAAGTTCTAGTTGGCGCGAATTCACCCAGCTTATGTCCAACCATATCTTCGGATATAGTAATCGGAATAAATTTTTTACCGTTATAAATTTGAAAACTAACACCAACAAAATCAGGTAATATAGTTGATTTTCTTGACCATGTTTTGATAGGTATTTTTTTTGGATCATCTTTGTACTTATCAACTTTTTTCATTAAGCTTTCTTCAACAAAAGGTCCTTTCCATACTGATCTAGCCATTACTTAGTATCCTTCCTTTTATTTCTTCTCTTAACAATATATTTATCTGTTCTCTTGTTATCTCTTGTTTTTAATCCTTTTGCAGATTGTCCAGTAGGTGAAACTGGATGTCTTCCTCCAGCTGACTTACCTTCACCACCACCATGTGGGTGATCAACAGGGTTTTTAACAACACCTCTTGTATGTGGCTTTCTACCAAGCCATCTTGATCTACCTGCTTTTCCAATTTTAATATTTTTTTGATCTGGGTTAGTTAAAATCCCTATTGTAGCTAAAGCTCTAGAATCTATCTTTCTTACTTCGCCTGAGGCAAGTTTAATTAAGCTATAGTTACCATCTAATCCACTAATAGTTACAGAAGAACCTGCTGATCTAGCAATTTTTCCTCCTGCGCCTGGTTGTATTTCTACATTGTGAATATTGATACCTACTGGGATGTCCTGTAGTGGCATACAGTTACCAACTTTAATCTCTTTTTTAGACCCATTTTCAATTTTGTCACCCGCTTTGATTTTTTGTGGTGCTAAGTAATAAGCATGAGTACCATCTTCAAATTTAACTAGCATTATGTAACATGATCTGTTTGGATCATATTCAATTCTTTCTACAGTAGCTTCCATGTCAAATTTTTTACGGTAAAAATCTACATGTCTGTACATTTTTTTATGACCACCAGATCTATTTATATTTGTAATGTGTCCATTGTTGTTTCTTCCTTTCATTGCGTTCTTTGGAGAAACAAGTGATTTGAAAGGTTTACCTTTCCACAAACCAGTTCTGTCAACTAGGATGGTTCCTCTAGTAGATTTAGTATAAGGTTTAAAAGTTTTTAATGCCATTTATTAAATTCCTGTAGTTAGATCAATG
>JAOHEU010000017.1 GCA_028097645.1 Candidatus Pelagibacter sp.
TCTTTGCTGTAACCAGCCATTTCTTTAAACTTATTATCATCAAATTTTTTAATTTGTATTTCTTCTAAGACACTTCTATTCAAATCAAATTTTCCTTTTTGATAAACTAATTCTCGAATTTCTTCTTTTGTATCTTGATCTGTTAGATCTGGGCCAAGATCAAACTTATTTGTTATTGAATATAATAAAAAATTATCTCCATTTTCAATTAGATCAACCTCAGACGTTCTCTTTGAATAAATTAGATCTTCATTTGTTCTTTTTGTTGAACTTGGGGTAAATTTTTTAATCTCTGTTATATCTACTTTTATATTTTGAATTATTGACTGAAAATCATCACCATTTGAAATTCTATTTTCAATTTTATCTATTTCATCAAAAAAATCTTGATTGAATTCCTCTAACCCTATTAAAATTTTAGGATTCAACACAGCGTATTTAAAATCAATATATTCTCTTTTTAGTTGATCTTTGTTTTCATCTAAAAATTTATTTATTTCTTGATCTGTAATATTTTGTTTATCTTTATAAAAGTTTTCCATTGCAAAATACTCAATTTCTAAAGACTTGTTTTCTTCTTCAAACTTCTTTTTAGTCTGAAAATTAGGAGTGATTGTTCCTGCTCCAATAAAATCAAATAGATGTTTTTGTAGTTCACGATTTTTTAATTGTAATTCAAACATGGGTGCTGACATATTGTTTGAAAGTAAAAATTTTTCATACTTGGTTCTTTGAAAAACGTTATTTTCATCTTGAAAATTTTTGTTTTCTTTAATTTTTTTTAGAACTGTTAATTCCGTAATTGAAAGATTGAAATCTTCTACCTCTAAATCAATTAAAGTTGTTGAGATTAATCCGGATAGAAGTTCTTCAATTATATTATTGTCTAAATTTTCTCTGATAGCTTGTTGTGAAATTCCACTTTGATTAAGATAATTCATGAAATCTTGAGTGGTTACATTTGTTTTATTTATCTTAGCGATATTATTTTGATTGTTAGTGCTGAAACCACCTCCAAAACCACCAAAGCCAAATGCAATTATAATGACTACAATTAAGATTAAACCACCTAATTTTTTTCCACCAAATTTTTTCAAAGTTTCTATCATTAGCTATAAATTTATTGATCTGTAAAAAACAAATCTATAGATTAAAATTTCAATTATGACAAATAAATATATGTATTTTATAGCTAATTGGAAAATGTTCGGTGATTTAAGAACATTAAATTCACTTGATAGTGTCATAAATTTTTCGAAAAATAATAAAAAGAGTAAATTTAGAATTATTTATTGTCCACCTAATACTCTTATACGTCCATTATCAAAAAGATTAAAAAAAACAAATTTAGAAGTTGGAGCGCAAAACTGT
This sequence comes from Candidatus Pelagibacter sp., assembly GCA_028097645.1. The sequence continues at coordinate 1,372 of JAOHEU010000017.1, forward strand.
CATGAGAATGAAAACTATGGGCCTTTTACAGGTCATGTAAATTCAAAAATGTTAAAAAATGTTGGAGCTAAATATGTTATTTTAGGACACTCAGAAAATAGACAATCTGGTGAGACTGATAAATTGATTAATTTAAAAATTAAAAATGCAATTAAATCTAATCTAAAAGTTATTTTTTGTATTGGAGAAACACTGAGAGAAAAAAGAAAAAAAATAACTAATAAAATTCTATCAAAACAAATTAATAATGGATTAAAATCTATTAAAGATACTTCTAAAATTATAATAGCTTATGAACCTGTCTGGTCTATTGGCACAGGTTTAATTCCAAAATCAAATGATCTAACAAATTCAATTTTATATATTAAAAGTAAATTTACTAAAAAAACTCCAAAAGTTTTATATGGAGGTTCTGTAAATAATAAAAATATTGATGAATTAAAAGATATTAACATTATTGATGGTTTTTTGGTTGGTGGAGCCTCTCAAAATTCAAAAAAATTTATTGATATAATTAAAAAAACCTTTAATTAAGCCTCCATGGAAAACATACTGTTAGTAATTAACATCATCTTAGCTTTGATTTTAGTGTCGTTGATACTTTTACAAAAATCAGAAGGTGGGGCCTTAGGTATTGGAGTTTCTCAAGAAAATTTTATGTTATCTAGATCTGCAGGTGGTTTTATGACTAAAGCAACAGCTATAGTTGCTACGCTATTTATAATTTGTAGTTTAGCATTAACCATTATTTCGAGAGCTGAATTGACACCTACAAGTTCAGTTTTAGACACTATTGAAGAAAAGACTGAAGACACACCTTCAATTCCTGAAAATAATTAATAAATACTTTCCAATTCAATTTTTATTCGCTATAAGATAATTCCATGGCGCGATATATATTTGTCACCGGCGGCGTGGTTTCATCTTTAGGTAAAGGTCTTTCTTCAGCATCACTAGCTTATTTATTACAATCTAGAGGTTATAAAGTTAGACTAAGAAAATTAGATCCATATCTAAATGTAGATCCAGGAACGATGAGTCCATTTCAACATGGTGAAGTTTATGTAACTGATGATGGCGCAGAAACAGATTTAGACTTAGGTCATTATGAAAGATTTTCTGGAGTTTCAGCAAAAAAATCTGACAATATTACAACTGGAAAAATTTATAGTGATGTTCTTAAAAAAGAAAGAAAAGGTGAGTACTTAGGCAAGACAGTTCAGGTTATTCCACATATTACTGATCGTATAAAACAGTTTATCAAAAACGACTCTTCTAAGGAAGATTTTGTAATTTGTGAAATTGGAGGAATTGTAGGAGATATTGAAAGTTTACCATTCGTTGAAGCGATAAGACAGTTTGCAAATGATGTTGGTAAAAAAAATGCATTATTTATTCACTTAACACTTGTCCCTTATTTAAAAGCTTCAGATGAAATTAAAACAAAACCAACTCAACACTCAGTTAAAGAATTAAGAAGCATAGGTATTCAGCCAGATATAATAATTTGCAGATCTGAAAGACCAATACCCCTTGAACATAGAAAGAAAATCTCTTTGTTTTGTAATGTTGATATAAAAAATGTAATTGAAACTGTTGATGTAAGAACAATTTACGAGGCTCCAATGAGCTTTTTTAGAGAAAAACTTGATGTTCAAGTTTTAAATTATTTTAAATTAAAATCTAAAAAATCAGTAAATCTCAATCCATGGAAAAAAATTACTAAAATTATTCTCAACAATAGAAAACAAGTAAATATTGCTATCATTGGAAAATATGTAGAATTGAAGGATGCTTATAAGTCGTTAGATGAAGCATTAACTCATGGTGGAATAGATAATAAAGTAAAAGTTAATTTAATTAGAATAGACTCTGAAAAATTAAAAGTTTCAGAAATAAAGAAAAAACTAAAAAATATTTCGGGAATATTAATTCCTGGTGGATTTGGCAAAAGAGGAACAGATGGAAAAATTGAGGCAATCAAGCATGCAAGATTGAATAAAATTCCATTTCTAGGGATTTGTTATGGGATGCAAATGGCAATTATTGAATTTGCTCGAAATCAATTAAATTTAAAAAATGCTACTTCAAGTGAATTTGATAAAAAAGGTTTACCTATTATTGGATTAATCAACGAATGGACCAAAGATGGAAGAATGATTAAGGGTACTGATAAAGATCTAGGTGGAACTATGAGACTAGGCTCATATGAGGCTAAGTTAAAAGATAACTCATTAATAAGAAAGATTTACAGATCTAAAACTATTCAAGAAAGACATAGACACAGATACGAAGTGAATATTGCTTTTAAAGATCAATTTGAAAAAAAAGGTATGATTTTTTCAGGCTTATCACCTGACAATAAATTACCAGAGATTATAGAGTTAAAAAATCACCCTTGGTTCATAGGAGTTCAATTTCATCCTGAATTTAAATCTAGACCTTTAGCTCCTCATCCTTTATTCTCTTCATTTATCAAAGCAGCTAAAAATCATAAATGAGTAGTATTAAAGTAAATTGCGGTAACATAGAAATTTCCAACGATAATAAAATTTGTATTATAGCAGGTCCTTGTCAGCTTGAAACTGAACAACATGCAATGGATATGGCAGGACAAATCAAGGAAATTACAAAAAAATTTGATCTTGGATTTATTTACAAAACTTCTTTTGATAAGGCTAATCGAACAAGTCTTAAAGGACAAAGAGGAGCAGGGTTAGAGGCTTCACTTCCTGTTTTTGATAAAATTAAAAAAGAATTGGATGTTCCAATTTTAACAGACATTCATAATACGGAACAATGTTCACTTGTTGCTGATCATGTAGACGTATTACAAATACCAGCTTTTTTATGTAGACAAACAGATTTATTAATTGCTGCTGCAAAAACAAATAAAATTATAAATGTTAAAAAAGGACAGTTTCTTGCACCCTGGGATATGGTAAATGTAACTAAAAAAATAGCTGACTCAGGAAATAAAAATATTCTTGTTACAGAAAGAGGAGCAAGCTTTGGATACAATACCTTAGTATCCGATATGAGATCTTTACCGATCATGGCAAAAAATGGGTATCCAGTAATTTTTGATGCAACTCATTCTGTTCAACAACCTGGAGGACAAGGAGAGTCTTCAGGTGGACAAAGGGAATTTGTTGAGTATCTTGCAAGAGCCGCAGTTGCTGTTGGTGTTGCGGGAGTGTTCATTGAAACTCATCAGGATCCAGATAACGCACCTTCTGATGGACCAAATATGGTTCCACTAGACAAATTAGAAAATTTATTAAATCAATTAAACGATATCGATAATTTAATTAAGAAGTAGTGAGTAAAATTTTAAAAGTAAAAGCACGTCAAGTATTTGACAGTAGAGGAAATCCTACTGTTGAAGCTGAAGTTTACACAAAAAATAATAGTGCTACTGCTATTTGTCCATCAGGTGCTTCTACTGGAACTTTTGAAGCTTATGAAAAAAGAGATAAAAAAAATAAGAGATATTTAGGAAAAAGTGTTTTTAGTGCTGTTAATTTAGTTAACACTAAAATTTCAAAAAAATTAAAAGGTCAAAATATTCATAACCAAGAACGAATTGATACTCTTTTAATTAATCTTGATGGCACAAGACAAAAAACAAATCTTGGTGCAAATGCAATGCTAGCAGTTTCTATGGCTGTTAAAAAACTTTCAGCTAAAGTTAAAAAGTTACCATTATACAAAACATTTTCTGTTAAGAATAATTTTCAGCTGCCATATCCTTTGATGAATATAATTAACGGTGGAGCACATGCAAACAACGGACTTAGAATCCAAGAGTTTATGATCAGACCAGATCGAGCAAAAAGTTTCTCGGAAGCAATGAGAGTATGTTTTTTAGTTATTAAAAGTTTAAGTAAACTAATTAAAGATAAAGGTTTATCAACTTCAGTAGGTGATGAAGGAGGGTTTGCTCCAATGATTAGTAGCAATAATCAAGCTTTAGATTTGATTGTTTCAGCTATTAAAAAAGTAGGTTTTAAAAATGGAAAAGATGTTTCAATATGTCTTGATGTTGCTGCTAATGAGTTGTTTAAAAAAGATAAATACTCAATTCATTCTAAAAATTATATTACAGTTGAAAAATCAATAAAAGAATATCAAAAAATTATTAAGAAATATAAAATTAAATCAATAGAAGATCCATTTGCAGAAAATGATTGGATGGCTTGGAATAAATTAATGAAATCAGTTAAGGGCGTTCAAATTGTTGGAGATGATTTGTATGTAACCAATCTTGAAAGACTTAAAAAAGGTTTTTTAAATATTTCTTCAAATTCAATTTTAATTAAATTAAATCAAATTGGCACTGTTTCAGAAACATTAGATGTCATTAAATTTGCTCAAACTATCGGCTATAAAACAATCATCTCTCACCGATCTGGAGAAAGTGAAGACACATTTATTGCGGATTTAGCAGTCGGGACAAATTCTAATCAAATAAAAACAGGATCATTAGCAAGATCAGAGAGAGTTGCTAAATATAATCAATTAATTCGTATTGAAGAAGAACTTGGAAAAAAAGCGAGGATGAATAAGATCAATTAATGTTAAGATTAATAAAAAGAAATTATTTTTTATTAATATCTGTTTTCTTGATTTTATACTTTGGATTTAATCTTGTATCTGGTGAAAGAGGACTTTTTTCCTATATCGAAAAAAAAGAACTTTTGTCTAACTTGAAAAAAGAAGAAATATCATTAACTAGTAAGATAGCAGATTTAGACCATAAAAATTCTTTATTAACCACAAATTTAGATCTTGATTATGTGGAAACTCTAATTAGAGAAAGGTTTTTATTTGGTAAAGAAGGCGAGACAATTTATATAATTAAAAAAGATGAAAACTAGACATCCAGAAAAAGAACATAAACCAATTAATCCAATAAAGAAAAAACCAGATTGGATAAGATCCAAACTTTCAAACAGTAAAGAGTTTTTCTTAACAAAAACAATTGTGAATAATAATAATTTGGTAACTGTTTGTCAGGAAGCTAATTGCCCAAATATTACTGAATGTTGGAGTAAAAGACATGCAACATTTATGATAATGGGAGACACTTGTACTAGAGCATGTGCTTTTTGTGATGTTAAAACTGGTTTACCTGGAAAATTAGATCAACTTGAACCTATTAAAATTGCAGAGGCTGTTAAAAAATTAAATTTAAAACATGTTGTAATAACATCGGTTGATAGAGATGATCTTGATGATGGTGGGTCTGAACATTTTTATGAAACTATCAATCAAACAAGAAAACAAAATCCAAATACTACTATTGAAGTTTTAACTCCTGATTTTTTAAGAAAAGGAGATGCTTATAAAAGAGTATTAGATGCAAATCCCGATGTATTTAATCATAATATTGAAACGGTACCGAGTTTGTATTTAAAAGTTAGACCTGGCTCAAGATACTTTTCTTCATTAGAACTTTTAAAAAACGCAAAAAAAGTTAACAAAAATATTTTTACAAAATCTGGAATTATGGTTGGATTGGGAGAAAGTAGAGATGAAATTTTACAAGTAATGGATGATCTTAAAGCTGCTGATGTAGATTTTTTAACTATTGGACAGTATTTGCAGCCATCAACAAAACACTATCCATTAGATAGATATTATACACCAAAAGAATTTGAAGATTTAGGAACAATAGCAAAGGCTAAAGGCTTTTTACTGGTATCTTCATCACCTTTAACTAGATCCTCATACCATGCAGATGAAGATTTTGCTAAACTTCAACAAAATAGATTAAAAAATAATTAATGCCCCAAGCATCAGTTAAGAGATTAATTGAATGTAAAAAAGATCAGTTAATTGATTTAGTTTTAGATATTGAAAAATATCCAGAGTTCGTTCCTTTTTGTTTGGGTTCTCATGTTTATGAAAAAAATAAAGAGGGCAGCCAAACTTTAATCATCGCTGATCTTACAATTGGTAAAGGACCATTTAAAGATACTTATAAAAGTGATGTAAAATTTGACAAAGAAAACAGCACTATAAACGTAACAAATATAGGCGGTCCATTAAATCACTTGGAAAATAATTGGCAATTTATTGAAACAGAAGGTGGTACAGAGATTTCTTTTGATATTGACTTTGAAATAGAAAATAAATTTTTAAATGTTTTGATGTCTAAATCTTTTGAATTTGGTTTAAATAAAATTGCAGATGCTTTTCAAAAAAGAGCTGAAGATCTTTATAAGCCCATAGATAATTAATTAAATCAAATTTAAAATTATCTTAATTACTTTTTGAACAGTTGATTTTTGAATAGAATTACGATTATTTGATTTAAATTTATTTTCTTTAATAAGTATTTTTTTACCTTTTTGAATACCAATATAAACTAAACCTACTGGTTTATTTTTAGAAGCACCACCAGGTCCTGCAATTCCAGTAATAGAAACATTTATTTTACTTTTTGAAATTTTAGACAAGTTTTGGACCATAGATTTACAGCATTCTTTACTTACAGCTCCATATTTTTTAATTATGTTTTTATTTACTTTTAATATCTTTATTTTTGCTTCATTTGAGTAAGTGGTTAAACCCATTTGAAAATACTTTGAAGAGTTGGCTAATTTAGTTAAATTATGAGCCAATAATCCACCAGTGCAAGACTCAGCTGCAGATATAGTTAATTTTTTTTGAATTAATTTTTTATGAAGTGATTGAATAGTCATTAGAATTTAAGACTTATTAAGTAAATTAGTGTCATTGAATATAATCCAGCCATTATATCATCCATGATTATTCCAAAATAATTTTTGAAATTTTTATCAAAATAACTAACTGGAAAAGGCTTTAAAATATCAAAAAATCTAAAGAAAATGAAAGATAACACATAATAAATTTCAATTGCTAGACTTAATTGATTTGTTTCGCTTAAATACAATATAAGAATTAATGGCATAGCTTGGCCCAAAACTTCATCAATAACTATTTGTCTTGGGTCTTTATTTTCAAATTCGCTTTCAGCATCTTTAACCGCATAAAAAGAATAAAAAAATAAAAGAGTAAAAAAAATTATTGAAAACTTAAGATCAGTGTATCCAAGATGTTCGTAGGCAATATAAATAAATATAGTTGTCACAAGCGATGTAACCGTTCCTGGTATTTTAGTTAAATAACCATAACCAAAAAAGGTTGATATTAAGACATTGATTTTTTTCATTGTGATATAGAGCAAATAACTTCACAAGCTATTGCTTTTTCCTTTCCGATTAATCCTAATTTTTCAACTGTTTTACCTTTAAGATTAATTAATTTTTTATCTAAATTTAATAAATTTGATAAAGAATTTATTATTTTAGTCCTATGTTTTGAAACTTTAGGTTGTTCACAAATTAAATTAACATCTAAATTATTAATGTAGAAATTATTTTTATTTAAAATATCAATAATAGGTTTTAACATTTTTGCTGATCTAATATTTTTGTATTGATTTTTATTGTCTGGAAAAAAAGTACCTATATCTTTCTTTCTCATGGCTCCTAATAAAGCGTCTATAATTGAATGTAAAATTACATCTCCATCTGAATGACCCTTTAAACCAGAATGAAAAGGTATTTTTATACCACCTAGATAAAGTTTTTTATTTTTAATTAATCTATGAATATCAAACCCTATACCAAAATAAGTTTTTGTATTTTGAACATCTTCTTTGAAGGTGATTTTATTGTTTAAAGTTTCACCTTGGATAAATTTTATTTTTAAGTTATTGTTAATAAATAAAGTTGCCTCATCTTGTATCTTATTTTTTTGTTTAATAGATAAATCATAAATTTCTTTAAAACTAAAAGCTTGCGGTGTTTGGGTTAAATATGAGTTTTCTCTAATTAAATTGAACAACTGCTTTTTAACTTTATATTTAATTGAGTCTTTTGAAGAAATAACAGGAACTGCTGCATTATTTGTTTTAAGAGAATTAATTAATTTTTTGAGAAGACTTATAGTAAAATTTGGTCTTGCAGCATCATGAATTAAAACATTAACTGGATTAAATTTTTTTATATATTTTAATGCAATTAAAGAGGAATCCGATCTTTCTTTACCACCCTTAATAATTAAAACATTTTTAGGATATTTTTTTGTGATTTGTTTTTTGTTATTAACAACAAGAATAATTTTTTTAAAAAGATTTGAATTTATTGCTTTATCCAAAGAATGTTCAAAAAGAGCTTTATTTTTATACGTAATGAATTGTTTTGGTGTATTTGAATTAAATCTTTTGCTTTGTCCGGAGGCAAGTATTATAAAATAATTGTTCATCATTTAAGGTGATTATTATTTAAGAATGTACGATTTTATCAAAAAAAACATATATTTAATATTTCTATTTATTATCACATTATCAGTAGGTTTCTTAACTTTTTTAACTTTTATTGACAAAAGTCCCTTAGAGCTTTCAAGCCAAAATTTACAATACCTATTAATTCTAAATATAATTTTACTTTCACTCCTATTTATTTTTATTTTTTTAGAAATTAAAAAAGCAATTAAAAATGATATTGATACAGATGGATTAAAATCAAATAAAAAATACATAACTTATTTTGCATTATTTACTTTCATTCCTTCATTGCTGATATCAATCTTTTCTTTATTTCTTTTTTCATTTGCCCTTGAAAAATATTTCGATAAAAAAGTTACTACGGTTGTAAATAATTCTTACGAACTAGCTAGAAATTACGTCGATGAGGTAAGAAATAAAGTCCAATCAGAAATAGTCCTTGTAGCTTTTGATGTAAATAAAAGTAAAAAATTTTTAAATGATAACATTAAAGAATATAAAAGATTTTTAAATACTCAAAAATTAATTAGAGGTGTTGATGAGATACATATTATTGATGTTAATAAAAAATTATTATTTTCAACTTTAGAAGATGTTGACCCATATCTACCACCATTAGATAAAGCTTTAAATCTTGTGCTAGATGATGATCGGCCATTAAAGATTATTAATGCTTTTGAAAATAGATCAGCAGCTATAATGCGACTTCAAAATTTTGAAGATAGATTTATATATATAGTTAAATATTTAGATAAAAATATTTCTAAATATTTAACTGAGTCTCAAGAGGCAATTAATTTTTACTATACAGTTGAGGAAAAAAGTACTGGTATCAAAATATCATTTGCAATAATTTATATAATTATTGTTTCACTTTTATTATTTATATCCATATCAATAGCTATTAGATTTTCTTCACGTTTTTTCAGATCAATTAATAATTTGATTCTAGCCTCTACCTCAATTGGAGATGGAAATTTAAATATAAAAGTTCCTGAAGTTAAAACAGACAAAGATTTAGAGATATTAAATAAAAATTTTAATCAAATGATTGAACGATTAAAAGATCAACAAGAGAAATTGATAATTAATGAAAGACATGAAGCTTGGGGTAGCTTAGCAAGAAAACTTGCTCATGAGATTAAAAATCCTTTAACTCCAATTCAATTAACTATTGATAAATTAAAAAATAAATATTCTTCTGATTTAGATGAAAAAAATAAAGACAGTTTTCGAGAAAATTTAAAGATAATTAATAATCAAATTAAACAAATAGAAAAATTAGTTAATGAATTTTCAGATTTTGCAAGAATGCCAAAGCCCATTTTTCAAAAAAATGATTTAGTAATATTATTAGAAGATAATATTAAATTACTACAAGAATTAGACCAAACTATCAAAATTGATTTTATCCATAGTAATCAGAAATTATTTTTTGATGGAGATAAGGAACAATTAAGTAGAGTTTTTCTTAACTTAATAAAAAATTCAATTGAAAGTATTCAACAAAAGACTGAAAAAGTTAGTGATTTTAACAAAAATATTACTATTGAATTGGAAGAATTTGGTAGCCATATAAGTCTCATAATTAATGATAATGGAATAGGTTTCAAAAGATTGAATAATATTAAAGAGATTTTAAACCCATATTTTACAACTAAAAAAGAAGGATCTGGACTTGGTTTGTCCATAGTAAATAAAATAATTAATGATCATAATGGTAATGTTGAATTTATACCAAAAGCCGATGGAGCAATAATTAAAGTTATATTTTCAAAATAATGAGCGCTGAAATTTTAATAGTTGATGACAACACTGACATTAGAAATATCATCAATGAATTAATCCAAGATGCTGGCTATAAAACAAGAATTGCTGCTAACTACAATCAAGCACTTGCTGAAATAGATAAAAAATTACCTGATGTTGCTATACTAGATGTTAAATTAGATAAAAGTGATAATGATGGGATTGAACTTTTATCTCATATCAAAATTAAGAATAAAGATATTCCGGTTATAATAATTTCCGGTCATGCAAATATTGAAATGGCAATAAAAGCTTTACATCATGGTGCCTTTGAATTTATTGAAAAACCGTTTGATCAAGAAAGATTATTAAACTTTGTAAGTCGAGCTGTTGAAAATTTTAACCTTAAAAAACAAAATAGAGAGTATGAAAGCAAGCTATTTTCTTCTTATGAACTCATTGGAGATAGCAAAAATACAATTAATATTATAGATCAAATAAAAAAAATCTCTTTAACTGAGAGTCGAGTTTTTATTTGTGGGCCATCAGGTTCTGGTAAGGAATTAGTAGCTAGAAAAATACATAAAAATTCCTCAAGAAATAAAAACTCATTCATCATTTTAAATGGTGCGTTACTAGACTCAGATAAATATGAACTTGAATTGTTTGGTGAGGAAAAAGAAAATGGGTCTATATCATATGGAGCGCTTGAAAAAGCAAACAAGGGAACTTTACTTATAGATCAGATTTCAGAAATACCACTTGATATTCAATCAAAAATCTTAAGAGTGTTAATTGATCAAAAATTTAAACGAGTTAATGGAAATAATGATGTGAGTGTAGATGTTAGATTAATTTGTTCTTCAAGCAAAGATCTTAAAAAAGAAATACTAATAGGAAATTTTAGAGAAGATTTGTTTCATAGAATTAATGTATTTGAAATTAATATTGAACCTTTGTGCCAAAGAATTTCTGATATTCCATTATTAATTAAATATTTTTCAAAAAAAATCTCAGAAAACTACAATATAAAAGAATTAGAGATTGATGAAAACAATAGCTATATTCTAAATCATAGTTGGAAAGGCAATGTTAGAGAATTAAGAAATTTAATTGAAAGAATTGCAATTTTGCAACCTAGCACAAAAGATAAAATTTCAAATATAATCAAAGAGTCATTAAAAAATGATAATTTTGATGATCAAATTGCAGAAAATAGCCTATCTGTGCCATTAAAAGAGGCTAGAGAAAAGTTTGAAAAAGAGTATTTAACTATTCAACTTAAAAAATTTAATGGCAACATTTCAAAAACTGCAAATTTTGTTGGAATGGAAAGAAGCGCCTTACATAGAAAATTAAAAGGCTTAGGAATAAAAGAATTTAATTAAAATGAATATAATTATTTGTGGTGCTGGAAGAGTAGGCTTTACTATAGCGAAGCAGTTAAGTGAGCAAGGTCATTCGATTACTGTTATTGACCAATCTAGTGAAGATATCCAAAAAATTGATGAGGTCTTAGATGTAAAGGCAATAGTTGGTAAAGCTACCTATCCATCAATATTAGAAAAAGCAAACGCTTCTGAAGCAGACATGATAATAGCTGTTACTCGTAATGATGAAATTAATATGGTTATTTGCCAAATAGCTTTTTCTATCTTTAATATACCAAAAAAAATTGCCAGAATAAGATCTCAAGATTATCTAAATCCAAAATTTACAACAGTTTATAATAAAGAAAATTTACCAATTGATGTAATTATTTCTCCAGAATTAGAAATAGCAAAATCTATACAAAGAAAATTAGAAGCACCAGGTGCTCTTGACAGTGTTCCATTTGCCGAAAATAAAATTAGATTACTAGAAATCTTGATCAATGATAACTGTAATTTAATTAACATTAAACTCAATGAATTAACAAAAAAACACCCAAATCTTGATGCTAATATTATTGGAATAATAAGAGGAGAAAAATTTTTAATTCCTAAAAAAAATGATGAAATCCAAAAAGATGATAAAATTTATGTGATTATAAACTCTTCTCAAATGTCTCAAACATTAGAAGCATTTGGTCATAATGAAAAAATTTCTAAAAAGTTATTAATTGTTGGTGGCGGCAATATTGGTTTTAATCTTGCAAAGAATCTTGAGGAAAGTTTAGATGCTGTAAGAGTTAAAATAGTTGAAAAAGATAAAGATAGATCGGAATTCCTAGCTAATGAATTAAATAATACCATTATAATTAATGGCGATGCTCTTGATGAAGAAGTTTTAATAGAAGCAAATTTAGAAGAAGCAGAAACTGTTTTGGCTCTAACTAATGATGATGAAGATAATTTGATGGTAAGTGTTCTTGTGGAAAAATTTGCAAAAGATGACAAAAAAATTGATGATAAAAGAACAATGGCTTTAATTAATAAACCAAACTATTCATTACTTCAAAATTCACTAAAAATTGATGATTTGATTGATCCAAGAATGAATACAGTTTCTAGTATTTTAAAACATATCCATAAAGGAACTATCGAGACAGCTTATACAATTTTAAATGGAGAATATGAGGTAATTGAAGCTGAGATAATTGAGACATCGGAATTAATTAATAAAGAGTTAAAAAACTCAAATCTGCCAGAAGAAATTAGAATAGGTGCAGTCTTACGAAATGATAAAGTAATAATTCCTAGATCAAATTTTGTGTTTCAGGAAGATGATAGAGTTGTGTTTTTAGCCAAAAAAGACTCAATTTCAGTAGTTGAAAATATATTTAGAATAAGCTCTATATAA
>JAOHEU010000018.1 GCA_028097645.1 Candidatus Pelagibacter sp.
TTTCATGTGCAAGAAATGCACTGGTGTCTGTAACAGGATTAAGTTTTGAAGGGTTATTTCCTTGAATAGCGACTATTTTATTTGTCATATAATTCAGTTAAATCTTCATTTTTAGAAAATTTATTAACCATATGATCTGCGTTTGTTGTTTTATTATCAATTACATTTTGCAAGTGATTTAAAAATAAAGTTTCATTGTTGCCTTTTTTACTCAAAATATCTCGTGTATCTAATCCCTTTTTAGATAAGTCTAACAAAGTACCCGCCCAATAAAGCAAATCTTTACCCATTAATTGGGTATTAAATCCTTTTTGAGGAGCTTCTAAATAAGCATTAATAATTTTATCTTCGTCCCAATTTGAAATTAGATCATAAACTTCATCTAAATTTCCATATAACAACCCAATATTAAATGCAGGTCCAGCACACAAGCAATCCCAGCCACATGTATCCATTGATCTAAGTTCAATATATTTTTTTAATCTATTTTCTGTAAAAATAGTACTTAGATGAGTGGTTAAGTCATTTTCTGTGGGTAGTCGGTTACCAATTTCATCTATTTTACCCTCCATAAAATCTTTAAATGAATATTTTTGACCTGATATATATTGATCTTCATGTTGGATGAATAGAATTGGAAAATTCATTGCAAATTCAGCATATTTTTCAAAATCTAAATCTTTAAAAAATACTTTTGGCAATCCTCCTCTAGAAGTGCTTTGCCAAACTTTTGATCGGTAAGACAAAAATTTACTTTTTTTCTTTTCAACGATTGCAGAGTTAGCAAATAATGCAATGGAAATTGGAACGATTGCATTAACAACTTTAAATTTCTTAATAAAGTCTTCTTCTGAGTTATAGTCAATGTTCAATTGAGTACCACAAGTTCGGTACATCATATCTAAGCTTAACTCACCTCCCAAAGGCATATCTCTTGTCATTAGTTCATATCTTTGTTTTGGATTATTAGGAATTTCATTTAATTTTGAAATAGGATCAAAACCAGCACTGACAATTTTAATATCTAATTTTTGGGTTACTTGTCTTAACTCAAATAAATAATCTTGAGACTCTGCACAGGCTTCATGAATATGGTTTAGTTTATCACCCGATAATTCTATTTGATTACCAGGTTCTAGGGTAATATTTTTACCCTCTTTGTTTAATCCAATAATATTGTTTTTCTCTAAAATAGGGTTCCAGCCAAATTCTAATAAGGCTTCAAACATTTGTTTTATTTTTGGATAATCAATCCTTTTATTGCTAGATTTATCGAATAAGAATTTTTCATGCTCAATACCAATTTTAAAATCATTAGTTTGTTTTATTCCAGATTTAAAATATTCAATAATTTGTTCTTTAGAATTAATCATTTGAATTAAATAATATCTTATTTTGTAATTTAAAGGTAATAATAAGGCGTTTTAGAAAAAATCCTTCTAACCATAGGTGAAAACTCATTCAAACTCATACTTTTATAATTTGGATCAAAAGAAGACTGATCATAATTTTCACAAAAATTAATTGTTGCTTCATAGTGCTCATGATCTTTAAATTTATCTCGTGCATTTCTATCTCCACCTAAATGGTGAGCGCTATAATAAGTTTGAAAAAGACCATGATGTTGAATAATCCAATAAGTTTTCTCAGAAACATAGGGTCTTAATATTGAAGCTGCATACTGAGAGTGATTCATTGGAGCTAGATCATCCCCTATATCGTGCAATAAAGTTGCTACAACCATCTCTTCGCTTTCACCATTTTTATAAGCCCTTGTTGCAGCCTGTAAAGAATGCTCTAATCTTGTAATTTGATATCCTTCAAGAGTTGTAGTTTGAGATGCTAAATATTTAATAATTCTATCAGCAGTTTTTCTTTCAAAATCTTTTTCATACTTTTCTAAAAGTTGGTAATCCTCTTTGTTACCATTTTTCATTTCTGTGAAATTTACTTTTTTCATTACTAATTATTTGAGGCTGTGCTTAATAAAGATAATTGAGTAACTTTATTATCTCCAAGCTCATCTATAGGTTTTACTGGATAATCACCGGTAAAATAATGATCTGTAAGTTGTGGGTAAGCATCATTTCTTCTATCAAATCCAATTGCTTTATATAATCCATCTAAAGATAAAAATTTTAATGACTTTGCACCAATATATTGACAAATTTCATTATTAGTTTTATTAGCTGCAAGCAACTCCTTTTTAGTCGGAGTGTCTACTCCATAAAAATCTGGGTATCTGATTTCAGGACAAGCAATTTTAACATGTACTTCTTTAGCTCCTGCATCATATAACATTTTAACAATTTTATGTGAAGTTGTGCCTCTGACAAGCGAGTCATCAATTAAAATAATTTTTTTATCTTTGATTGTAGTTTGATTTGCATTTAATTTTAACTTCACTCCCAAGCTTCTAATTTTTTGACTTGGCTCAATAAATGTTCTTCCTACATAATGGTTTCTAATTAAACCATGTTCATAATTCATTTTTAAATATTGAGCAAAACCTAGGGCTGCAGCATTACCACTATCTGGAACTGGAACTACGATATCTGCCTCGACATCATTTTCTTTAGCAAGTTCAACACCAATATTTTTTCTATGCTCGTAAGCAGTTTTATTATCAAGAATACTGTCAGGTCTTGCAAAATAAATATACTCAAAAACACAAGGCCTAACTTTTTTAAGAGGGAAGGGCTTGATACTTTCTAGTTTATCATTTTCAATTAAAACAATTTCTCCATTTTCAACATCTCTTACAAATTTCGCACCAATTATATCTAGTGCACAAGTTTCTGACGCCAGAACATAACTGTTACCTAATTTACCAATTACAAGTGGTCTAATGCCATAAGGATCTCTAACTCCAATTAATGAGTTTTGTGTTAACATAACTAAAGCGTAACCTCCTTGAATTTGAAATATAGCATCAACAACTTTGTCTATTGTTTTTGGTCTTTTAGACTTTGCAATTAATTGAACTATTGTCTCAGTATCAGATGTTGTGTAAAAAATTGCACCTTCTTCAACTAATTTATTTCTCAAAGATATTGAATTAGTCAAGTTTCCATTATGCGCTACTCCAATTCCACCAGCATTGGTATCTGCAAAAAAAGGTTGAATATTTCTTAAAGTGTTTTCACCAGTAGTACTGTATCTGTTATGGCCAATAGCATAATTTCCTCTAAGGTTTTTAAGGACTTTTTCTTTGTTAAAATTATCACCAACTAATCCAAATCTTTTTTCAGAATAGTATTTTTCTCCATCAAAAGTAACAATTCCACAACCTTCTTGACCACGGTGTTGAAGTGCATGAAGACCAAGTGCTGTAAGCGCAGAAGCATCTTTTGCATTACTTATGCCGAATACGCCGCATTCTTCTTTTAGTTTTGGATCAAAGTTCCTCAATTTTTTCTTTAGAATCTTGATATGTTTTTTCATTAGGAAATTCTTTTATGAGATAATTACTACCTTTTTCAAGGTAAGGAAAGATGTATGATTGATCTTTATTTATAGGCCATTTATCATGATTGTAGACAATATGAAATCCTGAAAAAATACAAACTGCAATTATGTAAGCCCTTATAAATCCAAAAAAGAATCCAAGCATTGTATCCAGTCCACCAATACCAGTATAGTTAATTGCTTTACTTATTCCTTTATTAACCATTAATACTAATAAAATAACTATAATAAAAATAATAATTCCAAGGCCTACATCTAAAACATATTCATTATCAATTGCATTTTGAAAATAAGGTTTGACTCTTGGAAATAAAATTAATGTGATCACATAAGCTAGTAACCACTTACCCATTGATAAAATACTTAAAACAAATCCTTTTTTATAGCAGGTGATAAGAGATAAAGTTGTTAGGATAAGGTATATAAGGTCGATGATAGATATTGCTTCATAAAAATCCTTTAAAACATCAATCACAAAATTATTTTCCAAAAGGTTTAACAATTAAAATTAAAGATGGTAATAAAGTTAAAACAGATATCATAGCAAGCAACATTGCAAGACCAGTAAATAGTCCAAAATAAATTGTAGGAATAAATTTTGATAAAACTAAAATAGAAAAACCAAATACAATTGTTATAGATGTATTAAGTATCGCAACTCCAACTGTTGAGTGACATTTTTTTAAAGTTTTATTGTAGTCTTTAATTTTACCAAACTCTTCTTTAAATCTATAGATATAGTGAATACTATTATCTACTGCGATCCCAATAGTTATTGCCGCAATAGTGATTGTCATCATATCTAATGGAATACCTAAAAGACCAATAATTCCTAAAATAAAAAATGCTGCTATAAAATTAGGCACTACTCCAATAAGTGATAATTTAATATTTCTAAATAGAATTATAAACATTATAAATATTCCAATCATCACTAATCCCAAGGTTAAAATTTGAGATTTGAACAAGCTTTGTAATAAATTATTAAATAAAATTAAAACTCCAGCTAGCTTATATTCACTCTCCTCTAATCCAATTTGATTTTTCAGATCAAAATTTATTTTATTTATTAAATCATTTCTTCTTAAGTTTTCTTGAGAGTCTATAATTCTTAAATTTATTCTAGCTTCATTATCTTTAATAGATAAATAGGGATCAATAATTTCGGTTTTAATGCTTTGGGGAATTTTTGAATATAAAACTCCCATTTCCAAAGTACCAAGGGGTTTATTATTATTTAGTTGTGTTGCAACATCTATGATTGAGGAAAAAGATATAACTTTTCCTACTTGTGGAAGACTATCTAAATAATTGTGAACTGAAGCTATTTTGTCAATTTTATCTTTAGTAAACCAATATTTATCATCATTTTCATCTTCCTCATCACCCCAATCCTCAAATTCATCATCTTCTGTTGCTTCCTCTTTATTTTTGGGTGCAGGAAATTTTAAAATTACTTCAAGTGGGGTAGTGCCACCTAATTCTTCATCTATAAGTTTCATTCCTTTATATATTTCAGTATTTTTATTGAAGTAATTTATGAAACTGTTTTCTACCTCAAGCTTGCTAATTCCAATTAAACTTAAAATAATAACTGTTACTGCTACTCCAAAAATTGTATTTTTGTTATTTAAAGAAAGATAGCCTAATAAATTTGTTATTTTAGAGTTCTGTTCTTTTTGAAGTGACATATTTTTTGTTGGTACAAAATTCAAAAGGGTAGGAAGAAGAGTAAAAGTAATGATGAAAGATGTGATTAATCCAAAAGTCATCATCCAACCAAAATCAATAATTGGCTTAATTCCACTAAAGATTAAAGATAAAAAAGCAAACACAGTGGTAAGGACTGTATACAAAATAGGCCAAAACATTTTATTTGTTGTAAGAGATATAATTTCATAGTTATTTTTAGCAGGATAATCTTTTCTTAATTGAAGAAATCGAGTGCTCATATGGATGTTCATGGCCATAGTTAATATGAGCATTAATGCTATGAAGTTTGAGGAAATAACTGTTACTTTCCAACCAAGAATTCCAAGTAAACCCATCATAATTACAACTGAAAATAGGCAGCTACTAATTGGAACGATAATCCAAATTAATTTTCTAAAAACAAACCATAAAGTTGCAATAATAAATAATAAAACTCCTAAACCAAAAACTACAATATCACTTTTAATAAAAGTCATCATATCATCAGCTATCATTGGAATTCCTCCAAGATAAATTTTTCCAACATCACCATAACTTTTAATGACTTGTCTGATCTCTAATATATTTTCATGATTTTTTTTTTTTATCTTATCTTTGTGTGCTTCAATTTCTTTTTTTGATAAATTTTCGATATTTTTTAAATTTTTGTTTTCTTTAATGTTTACAATAATTCCACTGGTATCTCCGTTTTCACTAATTACGAAATTTCTAAAAACAGGACTATTTAAGATTTCTTTAAACCCACGACTTCTATCAACCCCTTCATCTTTAAGCGTTTTAAAACCTTCTAGTCTTTTTTGTAATGGTGCATCTGAATTATCTAAAAGAGGTATATCCAAAAGAGTAATGACGCTATGAACCCAATTAAGACTTTGAATTTTATATTTTAAGCTTAAAAGATTATTAATAGAACTGTCCGTTATCATTCCTTCATTGGGAGTGTAGGTAAGAATTAAAAAGTCTTTTGAGCCATATCTTTCTGTAACTTCATTTAGATATGCTAGATCAGGATCACCTTCTATTAATAGTGTTTCAGAAGATGCGTCTAATCTAAAATCTTTCGAATAATAGCCAAAGCTTAATATCGTAATAATGAGTAAAATAAATACTGTTTTGGGGTTTTTAAGAACTCCATTTTGATAAAATTGAGCTAACATTAGCTCTTTTATATTGGAATTTAATTAATTTGAGTATCTTTAAATTTAGTAAATCTCTCTTCAAACTCAAGAGTTACATTACCTATTGGACCGTGTCGTTGTTTCCCAATTATAATTTGAGCTAAGTGAGCAACTTCATTCATTTTTGCTTGCCATTCTGCATGTTCAACTGTTGCCTCCCTCGGCTCTTTTCTTTGTAAATAATATCCTTCTCTATAAACAAACATTACAACATCTGCATCTTGTTCAATGGAACCAGACTCTCTCAAGTCAGCTAACTGAGGTTTATGATCATCTCTTTGTTCAACTTGTCTTGAAAGCTGTGATAAAGCAACAACAGGAACAGCTAATTCTTTTGCAATTGCTTTTAGTCCTTGAGTAATTTGTGAGATTTCTTGAACTCTTCCATCTTTATTAAATGTTGTTCCTCTCATTAGCTGAATATAATCAACCACAATCATATCTAAGCCAAATAATCTTTTAATTCTTCTAGCCCTATTACTCATTGCGGCAATACTAATTGAAGGTGTCTCATCAATATATAATGGAAGTTCTGCAATATTTTTTGAAGTTTCTAAAAACTTATCAAATTGTTCATCTGAAATTCTTCCTCTTCTTATATCATTTGAGCTAATTCTAGCTTGTTCTGAAATAATTCTAGTAGATAATTGTTCAGAAGACATCTCTAGCGAAAAAAAAGCAATTGATGATTTTTTTCCACTATCTTGTAATTTTTGTGCAGCATTGAATGCAATGTTTGTTGCAAGAGATGTTTTACCCATTGAAGGACGTCCAGCAATAATGATTAAATCTGATTGGTGAAGGCCACCAAGTTTATCATCCAAATCTCTGAGTCCTGTTGGAACACCTACAATACCTTCTTCATTTTTATAAGCAGCTGATGCCATTTCAATGGTTTGTTTCATTGCTTCATCAAATTTAACTAGTGAAGAATTAAACGAACCTTTCTCAGCTAAATCAAAAAGTAATCTCTCTGAATTTTCAATAATAGTTTGACCATTAGTATCTAGTTCATTTAATTTTGCACTATCAATTGTTTGCTCAGAAATTTTGATCAATTCACGTCTGACAAACATATCATAAATTATTTTTGAGTATTCAACTGCTTGACGAACTGATGTAGAAAACTTTGTAATCTTAACTAAATATTCTGGGACATTTAAATCATCTTTTTCATCTTCAAAATAATTTTTAAGTGTAATTGGGTTCGCTAGCATCCCTTTGTAAACCAAGCTTTCAATTGCCTCATAAATTTTTTGATGCATTGGATCATAAAAATTAATGTTTGAAATTATTGTACTGATTTCATCAAATATATCATTGCTAACTAGTATGGAGCCGATAACAGCTTGTTCTGCTTCGATGTTATTAGGTAATTCTTTAAATTGATCTTTGACGATGCTTAAATTGTTTTCCATAAAAATTTAATTTATAGAATTATCTTTTAAATAAAATTACTATTAAAGCTTGGGGAAAAGAATGTATAATTACTGGATTGTGTCAGCTGAAGTAACGTTAACTGTAATTTCAGCATCAACTTCAGAGTGTAAAGAAACTTTTACTTTAAATTTTCCTAGAGATTTAATTTCTTCAACTGGTTGAATCATTGAAGGCTTGATATCAATTTTATTTTCTTCTTGAATTAATTTTGCAATTTCAGTTGGTTTAACTGAACCATATAATTCGTTATTTTCAGTACTTAGTTTTTTAACTCCATACTCTTTACCATTAATTTGCTCTGAAATTTGGGCCGCTTCTTTTTTCTTTTCATTATCTTTTTTTGATAAATCTGCTTTAATTTTTTCAACTTCAGAAATGTTTTCTTTTGAAGCGTATAAAGCTTTCTTATTAGCAATAAGAAAATTTCTTGCATAACCTCTTTTAACTTCTATCACTTCACCGATAGAGCCAATTCTTTTTACATTCTCTAGTAAAATAACTTTCATTTTATATTAACGCTAAATTTCTAGCTCTTTTGATTGAAAGAGATAGTTCTCTTTGTTTCTTTTGTGAAACATTAGTAATTCTTGAAGGTAAAATTTTTCCATTTTCAGACATATATTTTTTCAAAAGTCTTACATTTTTGTAGTCAACTGAAGGGGCACTTTTTCCTGATAGTGGACAAGTTTTTTTAAATTTATATTTATTTGGTTGGAAAATACTTAATTTAGCAAAATTGCTTTGTTTACCTTTTTTATTACCACTTTGTCTTTTAGGCATAATTAGTTTTTATAACTTTCTTTTTTTTCATCATCGTCTCTTTTAGCAAAGTAATTAGCTTCAAGATCAAATTTTTTAACTCTAACAGTTAAGTATCTTAATAACTTTTTATCTATAGCCTCATTTTTTTCTAACTCATCGATCACATTGCCTTTACCTTTAATTTTAAAGTGAATGTAACTACCTTTTTTATTTTTTTTAATTAGGTATGATAAGTTTAGCAAACCCCAGTTCTCAGTTTTAACAATTTCACCTTCATTTTTTTCAACAATTTTAGAATATTTTTCAGTTAATTGCTTAATTTCACTTGGTGAAGTGTCTTGCCTAGCTATAATAGTGTGTTCGTATAAATTCATTTAAGTTCTTTAATAAAAAGTGAGGATATACTATTATAAATGTTCAATTACAATAGTTAAAAAGGCAAAATTAATAGTTTTTTTTATATGTTTTCAGTAATTTTTCCAGGTCAAGGTTCACAAATGGTTGGAATGGGAAAGGAATTCTATGACAAGTTTGATCTTGTTAAAAATCTATTTAAAGAGGCTGACGATACACTAAATTTTTCAATTTCTAAGCTTATATTAGAAGGTCCGAAAGAGGAATTGGAATTAACGGCAAATACTCAACCAGCAATATTTTTAATCAGCTATTCAATATATAGTGTAATTAGAAAGGAATTTAATATCGATTTGAGTAAAGCAAAATATTTTGCAGGACATTCTTTGGGTGAATATTCTGCTTTATCTTGCGCAGGTTATTTAAATTTTTCAGAAACTATAAAAATTTTAAGAATAAGAGGGGACGCAATGCAAAATTCAGTTCCTAAAGGACAGGGTGGCATGGTTGCGGTATTAGGTTCAAAAGTTGAAATAATTGAAAAAATTTTAAAAGATAATGAGCAAAATTTAAGTGCTCAAATTGCAAATGATAATTCTGAAGGTCAGATCGTGTTAAGTGGCAAAACAGATGATTTAAATAAATTAATTTTAATTTTAAAAGAAAATTCAATTAAAAATATAAAGCTACCAGTAAGTGCACCTTTTCATAGCAATTTAATGAATAGGGCAACAAATATTATGAATGATGAATTAAATAAGTTAAACTTTAATGAAGGTGAAAACAAATTAATCTCAAATGTTACGGCTAATGAAATATCAAATACTACTGAGCTTAAGGAATTGTTAGTAAAACAAATTGAAAATAGAGTTAGATGGAGAGAGAGTGTGATCAATATGATTAATAGTGACGTAAATCATTTTATTGAAATAGGCCCAGGTAAAGTTTTATCAGGATTGGTCAAAAGAATTAGCAAAGAGGTAAAAATAGATACTATTAATAATCAAGGAGATATTGAAGGTTTAAAAATATGATCAATTTAGAAAAAAAAAACATCATTGTTACTGGTGCATCAGGTGGAATAGGAAATGCAATAATAAAAAAACTAAATGAAGCGGGGGCAAATATTTTAGCTTCAGGAACTAGAATTGAAAAATTAGAAGAACTCAAAAAAAATTTTGAAGGTTTAAAGATATTAAAATTTGATATTTCTCAAAGTGATAAAATTGAAGAATTTATTGAAAATGCTACAAATGAATTAGGTGGAAGTTTAGATGGTATAGTCAATAATGCTGGAATAACTCAAGACAATCTTGCAATTAGAATGAGTTTGGATGAATGGCAAAAAGTTATAAATATAAATCTCACCTCAACTTTCTTAATGAGTAAATTTGCTATTAAAAAAATGCTCAAAAATAAATTTGGAAAAATTGTTAATATTACTTCAGTTGTTGGTCACACAGGAAATTTAGGACAAGCTAACTACACAGCTTCCAAAGCAGGAATAGTCGCTATGTCAAAAAGTCTTTCAGTAGAATATGCTAAGAAAAACATCAATATAAATTGTATTTCACCAGGATTTATTAAAACAGCAATGACAGATAAAATTGATGATAAATTTAAAGAAGCTATCATATCAAAAATACCATCAGCGCGTCTTGGTGAGCCAGAGGATATTGCAAATGCTGTATTATTTTTAAGTTCAGATCAGTCTAATTATATTAATGGTGAAACATTGCATGTTAACGGGGGCATGTATATGGCTTGACAAAATAGCTTTTTAAACTAATAAGAATTTATAACAAAAAAGGATCAATATGTCAGAAGACGTTTCAAGCAAAGTAAAAAAAATTGTAGCTGATCATTTAGGTATCGACGAAGCAAAAGTAACAGAAGAGTCTAGTTTTATAGATGATTTAGGTGCTGACAGCTTAGATACAGTAGAATTAGTGATGGCTTTTGAAGAAGAATTTGGATCTGAAATTTCAGATAGCGAAGCTGAGAAAATTTTAACTGTAGGTGATGCAGTTAAGTTTATCGAAGGAAAAGCGAACTAATAATTTAGATGCCTTCAGAAAATGATGGCGTAATGATTGTTTTATCCTCTCCGTCTGGAGCGGGTAAAACTACATTAGTTAAAATGTTATCTAAAATAGATAACTATGAAATCTCTATATCACACACAACTCGTCAACCAAGGCCTAATGAAATAAATAATCAAGATTATTATTTTGTTAATGAAGATGAGTTTAAAAGATTAATTAATAATGAGGAATTTCTTGAATACGCAAAAGTATTTAGTAATTTCTATGGAACAACAAGAACTCCTGTAATTGACAGATTAAATAGAGGAAAAAATATTTTGTTTGATATTGATTGGCAAGGTGCAGATCAGATTAAAAATAAAAAGTTAGATTATAAATTAGTAACATTTTTTATTTTACCCCCAAGCAAAGAAGTTTTATTTGAAAGATTGTCTAATAGAGATATGAAAGATAAATTAATTGCTGAAGAAAGAATGAAGCAATTTGGAAGAGATGTCCTACATTGGATAAATTATGATTATGTTGTGATTAATGATAATTTAGAAAATTGTTATTCTAAAATTGCCAATTTAATTAATGCTGAAATTTCTAATGGTTCTAAAGATTATGATTTAGAATATATTCGAAATCATGTTGAAAAATTAACTTCTTAAATTTTCATACTCAATTGTAAATTTATAATAAGTGTCAAAATCTAAATTTTGAGGTCTTAAATTTAAATCTAAATTAAATCTATTAATTAAATCAGTTCTTCCATTAAAGATTTGGTTAAAAGGTTTTTTTAACATCTTTCTTCTATGGTTAAAAAAAATTCTTGTAATTTTTTCTAAATTCAATGGATCTTTAATATCAGCAAAGTTTTCTTTAGGGGTAAAGTGAATTAAAGTGCTTTGAATTTTTGGTCTTGGCGAAAAACTTTCAGGTGAAATATCGCAAATTTTATTTATATTAAGTCTCCAGTTGACTAGAATCGACAATCTTCCATAAGAAGAGGTATTGTATTTAGCGACAATTCTGTCTGCTACTTCTTTTTGAAACATTAAAATAAGGTCAGAAAACCAATAATCATTTTTTAAATTTGTGATCCATTTACTTAAAATTTCTGTAGATATATTGTATGGTAAATTTCCAAACACAATAATTTTTTTTTTAGACAGTGAATTTTCATCAAATTTAAGAATATCTTTGTTAAAAATTTTAACTCTTTCATCATTCATTTCTTCTAAAGTTTTTGCTAAAAAAATATCCTTTTCAATAAGATACATTTTACTAGGATTCTTTTTTAATATTTCTCTAGTCAGATTTCCTGTTCCAGGGCCAACCTCTAAAATTTCATTGTCTGTAATTGATACAGTTTTAATAATTTTATTAATTATATTTTTATCAATTAAAAAATTTTGACCTAAACTTTTTTTTGCTCTAATCACTTAAAAGTCTAAGAATTTTATTGAGTTAAGCAAACTCGAATAGTTAGATGTATTTTTACCCAGCATTGATTCATTAGGACCATGATCTGGAGAAACTCTAATGAAAGGAAGACCTATGGTAATGTTAATCGCATCATACTCAAAGAGAGTTTTGATAGGAGTAAGTACTTGGTCATGATACATACCAACTACTAAATCAAATTTTTTTCTATTATTTTTTAAAAAAATAGTATCTGCTGCCAATGGACCTTCAACATTATATTTAAGTTTTTTCAATTTTTTAATTGCAGGCAAAATGATACTTTTATCTTCATTAAAATTATCAATACTTTCGCAATGAGGGTTTAGTCCTGTAACACCAATTTTTACCTTTTTTTTAAATTTATCAGCCCAAAATTTATCTATTAATCTTACTTTATTAATTATTTCTAATTTACTAATTTTTTTAGAAACATATTTTATTGGAAGGTGAGTGGTCAAAGGACAAACAGAAAAGTTTTTGTTATAAATTATCATTGCAAATTTTTTTGTATTAGTTTTATTAGCAAGATATTCAGTAATTCCTTCAAATTTTTTTTTTAAAAAAGTTTTCTTGGAAATAGGCCCATTGATAAATTTGTTACTTATGTTATTTTCAAGTAATTTAATCGCTATATCAAAACAATTAGAAATATAATTATTTGATTTAGTTGAAATTTTCCTAAATGCCGAAGATTGTTTAAAATCAACATCTATTAAGTTAATTTTTTTTAAGATATTTTTTTTTTTAATTATTTCAAATTCGTTAGTAAGGTTGAAATTTATCTTTTTTTTTAAAATTTTAGCTTGCATTTCAATTAACTTTTTTGATGCAATTAAAATGATAGGTGATTTAATTTTTTTTATTATAACTTTAAAAAAAAGTTCAAAAAAAACACTATTAGGTTCTCCCGCAACAATTATAATGGGTTTATAATTCATTTATAGAAATATCCATTTTAACTTTTTGAAGATGAATGTTTGAAAATTGTTTAAGTTGATTATTTGTTTTTGAATTTACTATTTTTTTATACTCTTTTTCAATATCATTTTCTTTACTTTCTTCTTTAATGTCTTCAATATTTAAAATTAAAAAACCACCAGGTATAACTATAGGTTCTGTATGTTCGTTTATGTTAATTTTAAAAATTTTTTCTTTTATTTTTTTATTGAACGAGTCCTCACTTATCCATCCTAGCTGTCCCCCAGTTTTCGCAGTTTGAGAAATACTATATACCAATGCGGTTTTTTTGAAGCCATCTAGTGCTATCATTTCTTTTATTGACTGATAAGTTTTATCCAAATCATTATAATTTTTTACTTCAAATACTATCTCAGATAAAAGATAGTTTCTTTTTTTTTTTAAACTATTTTCCATAATTTGTTTTTTAATTTTATCTTGATCGATTTTTACTTTTGAAGCATAGGTCAAAAAAATTAACTCGTTCCATAATAGTTCTAGCATTAGTTTATCTTCAATTTTTTTTATTTTTATGTCTCTTTCTTTTAG
>JAOHEU010000019.1 GCA_028097645.1 Candidatus Pelagibacter sp.
AATTTTTTTAAAAATAATAGTCAAAGTTTCACCATTAAATAATTTTTTCAAAATCCCGGATATTGTGATTGATAGAATTGTCACATATAGCATTACATGATTTAACTTAGCTAAAAATTTTTGACCTTTAAAAACACTTGGTTCCAATCTTGGTGTTGGGTTAAAAATTTTATAGAGCAATCTTAAAATCACTAGATAAAATATAGATAAACCCACTTTTACATGAATATTTTCTATAGTAAGTCGTTCAGGTCCAAAATCTAAATCTACCAAATAAAATCCAAGTGGAATTTGTATAAAAAGTAAAACTGCACTTATCCAATGCAACAATTTTGAAATTAGACCATACTCTGTTAAAGTATTCTTAACGTGCATAATCTAGTTAAACATATTGTAAAGAATATTGGTATTATTTTGTTTTTACTGATTTCAATACTTATTACCACCCATGCACACTCAGAACAATCAGCTGAGGATATAATTAAAAACAGAAAAGCTTTGTTTAGTAAAAATTATAATACAGCCAAAAAAGTTCAATCACTCTCATCTAGCGGAGATTTTGATGCTGCCAAAAAATTAATGCTACAAATGAGCGATAATTATAAAGCTTTATTAGAAATGTTTCCTGACAGTACTAAAGAGGGGTTTAAGACAGAAGTTACTCCTTTAGTCTGGGAAGAAAAAGATAAATTTAATTCTTTAATGGAAAAATCTTCTAACGATATGATTGAATTGGCATCAGTCATTGAAGAAACAGATAATGTTAGAGGTGTATTAGGGCAATTAATGTGGGGTAATTGCAAAGCTTGTCATTCAAAATATCGAGTAGAACATTAAATTTCTAAAATTTTAAATTAATCAACATAATGATCCCATTAAAAATAAAAGAACATTTGGACAATTATATTCATCAAGAAGTTTACGTTCAAATTGCAGTTATTAAAGGTAAAGAAAAAGTATCTACTAAAGATGCGATTAATAGTTACTTTAACTCAAATCATTTTAGAGATTTATCTGAAGGAAGACCTTACGATCATTTTATCGATGGATTAAATGATAAGTGTTTAATTAAATTAATTAATTCACCCATGAAAGATAAACAAACTGATGATGAAGTAATTAAAGAACTTCAAAAAAAACTCAATGAATTAAACAATGAAGAGCTAGAAAATACTTTCTGGGAAATAGAAACTGGAGAGTTTGTAAACAATAAACAGATCAAAGAACTTGAACAAGAAAGAGATCAAATGATTGAAAGTCTGGATCTTAAAAATAAAGATAACGTACACAAGGTTCTAATGAATTTTTGTAAAAAATACGAAGAATTATGTATTGTTAAATATCCTGATGCACCACTTCCATTGGAAATATTAAAATCTATTGGTTCCTAATTAATGGATAAACCTTTGGACTTAAATATTTCAAATTTGTAATCATTATTAAAGCTAAGGTAATTAAACCAATACTTAATCCTAAATTGAATAAGACTTTAAAATCAAAAGCCCAAACTAATTCAAAAATATTTTCCATTATAAATTTAGAGGCAATAACTGCAAAAAAGATTGCAATTAATATGACAGATTTAAATATTATTATAAATTCTATTAGTGAGGACAAAATCACCTCTTTTTTTGAAAATCCTAAAATTTTAAAAACTAAATTTTGATACTCTTTTACTTTTCCTTGGACCATAATAGCGCTAGAAATTACAATTAATCCAATGATTATAGTGACTGCCGAGATAAGGGTTACTGCAATAAATACCTTATTTAAAACATCGGTTACTTTATTTAAATAATCTGCAATCTTAATCATGGATAAGCTTGGAAGCACTTCAAGCATTGAAGTTTCATCAAACTTTTCGATTTTTTCAAATTTAGCTGTTGCTAAATATTCATGAGGAATATTATTTGCAAATTGTGGATTAAATAACATTGCAAAATTAATACTAAGATCACGATAATCAACAGCTCTAAAATTAACTATTTCTCCTTCAATCTCTCTTCCATAAATATTAAGTGTGAATACATCACCTAATTTAATATTTAAATTTTTTGCAACTTCGGCATCTAAAGAAATTTGAAGCTGATTAGGTTTGGCAAGATCCCACCATTTACCTTTGGTTAACGGATTATCTTCTGGAACCTCATCGGTCCATGAAGATCTTCTGTCACTTTCAATTACCCAGAAACTATCATTATCAGGTTCGATATAAGTATTTGGATTAATACCATTAATTTTAATAATTCCTGATGACACCATAGGCACTACTTCAATTTTTGCATTTGTATCCATATTCATTATATTTTTTTCAAATATTTCTTTTTCCCCTTTTTGAATCCCAACAAAAAAATAGTCAGGAGCAATATCAGGTATTGATTTTGCTATTTCTCTTTGAAAATTAGTTCCAACTAACGCTAGAGTTAACAATAAAGTAACCCCAAGTCCTAAAGACATAATCGTAATTGGTGTTATGCTTTTTGTTTGCGTTATGTTTTTTATAGATACTTTTAAAGATATATTGGAAGTAGATTTAAATTTTCTTAAAAAATAAATAATCACTTTTGAAAGTAGAAAAAATACAATCAAACAAATGAAAAAAGCTACAAAATACCCAAAACTATAGATAGGTCTTTCGGATCCAAAACTAAATAATAATACCAAAATAGACAATAAGATTAGACTTAAGGCAGTAGATTTTTTTGAATAATAAAACTCTAAATTTTGAAAAACATTTCTAAATAAATTTGAGGCTTTTACCTGATCGATTGAACTTATGGTAGGAATTGAAAAAATAACCAAAACTAATAATCCAACTAAAAATATTTTAATAAAGTTTAGAATTGAAAACACTGGAGTAACATTAAGCCCTAATCCATCTGACAAATATTGATCTACAATAGGAACTATTAGAAAACTTGAGCCATAAGCAAAAGTGGTAATTACTAAAAGTAAGATAAATAATTGAAGATAATAAAGTGTTTTGATGTTTCCTGAATAAAATCCAACTGCTTTTCTAACTGCAATTGACATATTATTTTGATTGATGAATGAAAGAAGAGTGTTTGCTATTCCAATTCCAGCAATTAGCATTGCACTTATAGAAACTAACGATAAGAACTGCGAGAAATTATTAATAATTCTCTTTAATCCACTTGCTGAATTTTCAGGATATCTTATTTTAACTTTTTGATCATCTTTAAATATATTTTCAATTCTTTTTTCTATTTTTTCAGCATCATCATTTTCATTGAATTTTACTTTGTATTCATAATTTAAAAAACTACCAATTCCATTTAGCTTTAAAATTTCTAATGTTTGATCTCCTGCAAGTGCCCAATCACCAAACGCTACAAACCCACTGACATCAGGAACAGATTTTACAATTCCAATAATTGTAAATAATTGATCTTGAACTTTAATTTTTTCATTAATTTTTAGATTTAAATTTTTTGATAAACTTTCATTAATTAACAATGTATTGGGTTCATTGTGCATTCTATCAAATGCACCTGCCGGCTCATAATCAACTGAACCATATAAAGGATATTTAGTATCAACTGTTTTTATTCTAGTAAAAAGAGATTTGTTTTTTTCTCTATCAATAGTTGAGACCATTGTACTGAACTCAATCATTTGAGAAATGGTTGTAAATTCTTTTACTTGGTTGACTAATTTAAGATTTCCTTCATTACGATTATAGTCAATCTCAAGATCTCCACCTAATAGAGATTTAGCATTATCATTAAGTTCTTTTTTTAAACTATCTTCAATTGTGAAAATAGCACTTAAAATAAAAAGACTAATAAAAAGAGTTATGATGATGCTTGATAACTTCTTATAATTTCTGCTTAAATCTTTCAAAGCATACTTAATAATTAGACTAAATTCAGATGGATTATTTAATTTTTCCATCTTTAATTTTAATTTTTCGTTTTGCTTTATTAGCTAGTTTTGGATCATGAGTTACCATAATCAGTGAGGATCCTTCCTCTATTACATATTTAAATAATATATCAGAAATCATTACAGAATTTTCAGTATCTAAATTTCCAGTAGGTTCATCTGCTAAGATTAATTCAGGCTTCATTGCAATCGCTCGGGCTATCGCAACTCTTTGTTGTTCTCCCCCTGATAGTTGGCTTGGAAGATTATTAAATCGATGATTTAATCCAAAGCGATCTAACAATTGTTTTGCTTCTTTTTCAGGATTTTTGAATTTATTTAATTCAAGAGTTAATGCTACATTTTCAACTGCTGTATAATTAGGAATTAAATAAAATGACTGAAATATAATACCAATATTCTTTCTTCTAATTTCAGAGACTTCATCT
Source organism: Candidatus Pelagibacter sp. (assembly GCA_028097645.1). The sequence continues at coordinate 4,335 of JAOHEU010000019.1, forward strand.
TCACTTAATTTTGTAATTTCATGATTTTGAAAAAAAATTTTTCCTGAGGTAGCTTTTTCTAAACCTCCAATTAACATTATAAGACTAGTTTTTCCCGATCCACTTTCTCCAACAATAGAAATTGTCTCTTTTTTCTTGGTAGTTAAGTTAATATCTTTTAAAACTCTGATATTATCTTTACCAGTTTGGTATTTAAGATTTACCTTATTTAATTTAAGAAGAATGCTCATGAATAAAAGTTTTATTATTAAAATAATTGTACTCTGTCTAGTCACCATAAAGGTAAGCGCAATAGAGAAAGTAATATTATTTGGAGATAGTTTGATGGCAGGCTATGGATTACCTAAAGAACAACATTTATCAGTAGTTTTACAAAATAGTTTAGAGCTAGAAGGGCATAATATTAAAATAATCAATGGCAGTGTTTCGGGTAGTACTTCAGCTGGAGGATTAAATATAGCTGATTGGACTTTATCAGAAAATAATATCGATCTTATGATTTTATGTCTTGGAGCTAATGATATGCTGAGAGGTATAAACCCTAAGGAGACAAAAAATAACTTAGAAGAAATTATTAAAATTGCAAAAAGCAAAAATATTAAAATTATTATTGCTGGAATGATTGCACCAACATCTTATGGTTTTGAGTATAAAAAATCTTTTGATCAAATTTTTTCTGATTTATCTAAAAAATATAGATTACAATTAATCCCATTTCTACTTGAAGGTGTAGCACAAAAACCTGAATTTAATTTGAGTGATGGCATGCATCCAAATGACCAAGGCACAATTATCATTGGTAACACTCTAAAAAAAGCTATCTTAAAAAATCTATAAAGACTTCGTATTAGTTTTTTGTTATCGTTTTTTATGAGAAAGATTCTATCCATCATAATATTATTTGTTTTAACTACAAATTTAAGTGCAAATGATAGAAATGTTGAACTTGATAAATTATTTTTAGAATTAAAAAAAAATATTCCATCTTTATCATCAGGAATTGCTCAACAAATTTGGACATTATGGAGTACACATCCAACAGATCAAAAATTGACATCTATTTTAGATGAAGGTTCAAGGTTGGTGCAAGACCGACAGTTATATAGAGCGATTGATGTTTTTACAGAAGCAATTGAATTAGATCCTACATGGGCTGAGGCTTGGAATAAAAGGGCAACTGTATTTTATATGGTGGGAGAATTTCAAAAATCCCAAGATGATATAGATAAGGTGCTAGAATTAGAAAATAGACACTTTGGTGCATTAGCGGGTCAAGGTATGGTTAATATAAAGTTAAAGAATTACGATAAAGCAAAAAGAAGCTATCAAAAAGCACAAGAAATTTACCCTGCAATGAAGTCATCTAAGGTAATGATTGAACAAATTGAAGAGTTAATTAAAAGACAATCAATTTAATTAATTAAACAGTTTAAAAATAATCATTAGATGAAAAAAACTACACCTCCGTCTAAGGCAATGTTGACGCTTGCAAGATCTCTAAGTTTTAATGCTCAGAATTATATTCCAAAAGGTGGAGTGTCTTTTTCTTTATTTAAGGTAGAAATTTTATCAGGATTAACAGTTGCGCTTGCTTTAGTGCCAGAAGCTATTGCTTTTGCATTTGTTGCAGGTGTTGCTCCTTTATCTGGTTTATATGCAGCATTTATTGTTGGATTAATTACTGCTGTATTTGGTGGAAGGCCTGGAATGATATCGGGGGCTACAGGGGCACTTGCCGTGGTGATGGTTTCATTAGTAACAGAACATGGTGCAGAATATTTATTTGCAACTGTTGTTTTAATGGGAATTTTACAATTGTTTGCTGGTGTTTTTAAACTTGGAAAATTTATAAGGATGGTGCCTGAACCTGTGATGCTAGGTTTTGTTAATGGTCTTGCAATCGTGATAGGTATTTCTCAATTAAGTCAGTTTAAAACTATAAATGATCTTGGGCAATCTGTTTGGATTTCAGGAGACATATTACTTTATTCTATACTATTTGTGTTACTAACCATGTTTGTAATTTGGTTTTTACCTAAAATTACAAAGGTCGTTCCATCAACTTTGGTTGCAATACTTTTAACAACTGTATTAGTTCTTGCTCTTAAAATTGATATTCCAAGTGTTGGTGATTTAGCAAGCGTTAAAGGAGGTTTGCCTAATTTTTCAATTCCAAATGTTCCTTTAAATTTTGAAACCTTAAAGATTATTTTTCCCTATGCATTTATTTTAGCATCCATTGGACTAATAGAGAGTTTATTAACTCTAAACTTAGTAGGAGAGATTACCAATAAAAGAGGTGGCGCTAGCCAAGAATGTTTAGCTCAAGGATTTGCAAACTCAGTTACTGGTTTTTTTGGTGGAATGGGTGGTTGTGCAATGATCGGTCAATCAATGATCAATGTAAGATCAGGTGGTAGAACTCGTATAGCTGGAATTGCTGCTGCAGTATTTTTATTAATTTTTATTTTGTATACATCAAATTACATAGAGATGATCCCTATTGCAGCTTTAGTAGGAGTAATGTTTATGGTGGTGATTGGAACTTTTGCATGGAATTCAATTAAGTTTTTAATGATGGTTCCAAAAAGTGATGCATTAGTTACAGTACTTGTAACAGTTGTAACAGTGTTAGAAGATTTAGCAGTTGCGGTGATTGTAGGCGTTATTGTTTCTGCTTTAGTTTATGCATGGAAAACAGCTTCAAGAATTAGAGCTATTGAGAGACCTTCAAAAACAGATAAGGGTGCTAAGGTTTATGAAATTGAAGGACCTTTGTTTTTTAGTTCAGCGAATAGTTTTTTAGAACTATTTAATCCTGAACAAGATCCAAATTTAGTGATTATTGATTTTGCAAAATCGAGAGTAATTGATCAGTCAGCATTAAAAGCAATTGAAGATGTTGCTCATAAATATAATAGTTTTGGTAAAAAAATTAAATTAAGACACTTAACTAAAGATTGTCATAAGCTTTTAAGTAAAACAGGTCAGTTGGTAGTTGATAGTGACAACGATCCTGATTACAGTTTAGCTGTTGATTATGGGGTTAAATTAAAAATATTTGGTAAATAAAACTCACTACTAATAATGAGTATTCAATACGATGTAATTATAGTTGGAGCAGGAGCTGCAGGCATGATGAGTGCGATTGGAGCTGGAAAGCGTGGCCGTAAAGTTTTACTCGTTGATCATTATAAAAAAATTGGTGAAAAAATTAGAATTTCTGGTGGGGGAAGATGTAACTTTACTAATATCAACACTAATCCTAATAAATTTCTTTCACAAAACCCTAAGTTCGTGAGATCTGCGTTAAGTCAATATACTCAAAATGATTTTATTAATTTGATCAATAAGTATGAAATAAAATTTCATGAAAAAAAATTAGGACAATTATTTTGTGATCATAGCGCTCAGCAAATTGTTGAGATGTTGCTTAAAGAATGTGAGTTAGCAAACGTTACTATCTTAAAAGAATTTATTATAAAGAATATTGAAAAAGATAATGATCAATATTTAGTATCAACTGAAACTGAACAATATTTATCAGTGTCGTTGATTGTTGCAACGGGTGGATTATCAGTTCCAAAAATTGGTGCCACTTCATTTGGTTATGAAATTGCCAAGAAATTTGATCACAATATAATTGAAACCTTACCGGCATTAGTGCCTTTAACATTTAATGAAAAGATATTAGAGATTTGTAAAGAGTTAACTGGGCTTTCTGTAGAAGCAATTGTATCTTTTAATAAAGTTTTGTTTCAAGAAGGAATGTTATTTACACACCGTGGTTTAAGTGGCCCTTCCATATTGCAAATTTCATCTTATTGGAAACAAGGGGATAATATTAAAGTTAATCTCTCACCAAAATTAAATGTTTATCAATTATTAGAAGAAAAAAGAAAATTAAATCCAAAATTTGATATTTTAAATATTGTAAGTGAAATTCTACCAAAAAGATTAGCTCAAATAATTTGCAGTGAAAATAAAGTAAGTGGAAATATTTCAGAATTATCAAACAAAATATTAAAACAACTTAGTGATAATATAAATTCTTGGTTAATCAATCCAACAGGATCAGAAGGGTATAGAACTGCAGAAGTTACTTTAGGAGGAGTTGATACTAAAGAATTATCTTCAAAAACAATGATGTCTAATAAACACAATAATTTATTCTTTATTGGAGAAGTTGTGGACGTAACTGGACATTTAGGTGGGTATAATTTTCAGTGGGCTTGGTCTTCTGGATATGTTGCTGGCCAATATGCCTAAACCAGTTGATCGACATTAATAGTTATTTTTGCTAGTTTTTGAAATGAAAAGTTTTTTTTTCATTATAGTCTTTGCTCTTTCTTTATTTAACGTGAGTTATGCAAATATTGTTATGCAAGATCTAATCGATGTTTTAGTTCAGACAAATAAGCAAAAAAGTTTTGAAGTTGCTAAAAATTTAAAACAATTAAATCAAAATGCAAAAACTTATGACTTTGTAATTCGAAAAGCCAACCTTGATATTGTAGATGCAAAAAATATTGCAGAAGCTCTTAAAAAAATTGACTTAAATAATGGACCAAAACTACATACTATTAGCATGAGTTTTAATGATAATTTAAAGGATGAAGGAGTAATTGCAATTCTTAACCAAATTCCAAAAGAAACCTCAGTGATTGCTTTTGTTGAATGTGGTATTACGGATAAAGCAGGAGAAGCCATTATTAAATGGGCTAAATTAAAAGAGGTTAAAAATTTAAATGGGATTTATATAGAAGGAAATTCATTCTCAAAAGAAATGGAACAAAAATTTGATCAACTAAGAGCCGATAATCCTAATTTAACTGTGCTTAGTGAATGGGCAAGTGAGAGTTTTAAAGAAATGGTTAAGAAGAGTTATAATTAAATGTGTGGAAGATACGTTATAAAAAATCCAGTAACGAAAACTAGCAAATTAGTAAAGTCAGCTATTCAAGTAGAGGATAATGAGAATTATAATGCTCATCCTTATCAAAAGCTTCCAGTGATTAAAAAATATAAAAATGGAAATACATTGGAAGCTCTTAAATGGGGCTTAATTCCAGGGTGGGCTAAGGATAAAGATTTTAAAGCTTTAATTAATGCAAGACTAGAGACCATTGATGAGAAAGTCTCTTTTAAAAAATTAATTAAGAACAATAGATGTGTTGCAGTAGCAGATGGTTTTTATGAATGGAAAAGAGAAGAGAAAGAAAAAACTCCACATTATTTTACTAGAAAAGATACGAATCCAATATTCTTTGCAGGAATTTATGAAGACGATCAATTTTGTTTAATTACAGAAGAGGCTAAAGATAACATTAGTGAAATTCATCACCGGCAACCAGTTATTCTTAATCAAACAGATATAAATCGATATTTAAATTTAGAATTACAAGGTTCAGCTTTCTTAAAAGAATGTAATAAACCTGATCTTATCTTTCATGAAGTATCAAAAGATGTAAACAAACCCACAAACAATAGTGCTTCGTTAATTCAAAAAGTATGAAAATAATTTTTTTTATATTTTTTTTAAGTCTGTTTACCAATCTTGCAAACGCAAATGATGAGGATTGGATATTTCTAAGATGTGTTAAAAGCTCTGATAATATTAAGTACTTTGAAGTATCTGTATCAAGAGAAATGATGATTGAGCGGAATGGCTATCAATTTACTTTTACCCGTCTTACTCCTTTTTTAATTCAAGCAGAATTAAATGGGTTAGCTAAAATTTCTTTACATCGTCATTTGGGCACTATGGCTTATACCGTATTAAATTCTGATGGATCTAGCCAATCTAATACAGTATTTCAATGCGATAGTGTTCCAAGATTACTCTAATTAATGAATAATATTTATCACCCAGATATTTATCAATTTGATAACCCAGTAAGTAGTTATTGGGAGGTTACCTCAAGTGAAAATTTACAAATAGACAAACTTAAAAAAGATATTAATTCAGAAATTGTAGTAATAGGTGGTGGTTATACAGGCTTATTATGTGCAATTAATTTAATCGAAAACCATAATTTAGATGTCATTTTAGTTGAAGCTGGAAAAATAGGCTGGGGTGCTTCATCTAGGAATGCTGGTTTTAATTGCTTACCTCCGAGCAAAATGTCTTTTAAAAAAATGCAATCTATTTATGGAATGGAGGAGACAAAAAAGTTTTTTAGAAATTCTGTTGAAGGCTCAAACCACACCAGAGATATTATTAAAGAATATAATATCGATTGTGATGTGACAGGAGACAGTAATTTTGTTGTTGCTCATCATAAAAATAAATTTGAGCAAATTAAAGAACAAGCTGAAGTTTATAAATCTGAGTTTGGAATTGAAACTGAAATTTATTCAAAAGAAGAATTCAATGAAATTGGACATAGAGGAACTGAACAATTTGGAGCTTTTTCCTATAAACCAGGCTTTGCAATCAATCCTCTCAAATTTGTTAATGGGATTGCAAAATATGCTTTATCAAAAAAATTAAAAATATTTCAACACACTAAAGTCGATAAAATAGATAAAGAAAATGGCTCTTATGCTTTAAGAACCAAAGAGGGATCTATTCGATCTAAAAAAATAGTAGTTGCAACGAACGGCTTTTATCAAGAAGGCTTAATTCCTCAAATGGATGGAAGAGTATTACCAGTTATCTCAAATATAATTGTAACCAGAAAACTAAATGAGGATGAATTGAATGCTCATAACTTTAAAACATTTTCACCGATTGCTAACACTAAAAATCTTTTATATTATTATCGAAAGCTATCCGATAATCGAATTTTATTTGGAACTAGAGGAGATTTAACTGGAAGTGATCAGTCAAATTTAGCAATGTCCGTAAAGATGGAAAAGTTTTTAAAAGATATTTTTCCAAAGTGGTCTAATGTTACAATTGATTATAACTGGAGAGGATTAATTGCTTTATCTCAAAAATTAACTCCCTCCATTGGTAAAATTGATAATGAAGAAATTTATTATGGATTTGGCTATAACGGAGTAGGAGTGAGTGCGGCTCCTTGGACTGGAAAACAGTTATCTAAATTAGTGTTTTCATCCAATAGCAAAGAACTTGATATCTCAAAAATATATAAAGGATTACCTAAAAAGTTTATTTTTCCTCAATTAAGGACATTTTATTTTAGATTAGCTGTGTGGTTTTATGCAATTAAAGATAAACTAAACATCTGATATATTAATAGAAATTACTTAAGAAAAAGAATTAAAATAAACAGGAGAATAAATGTTAAAAGTATATTTAGCGGGTGAAATTCACACTAATTGGCGTGAAGAAATAATTGAAAATTGTAAAAAAGAAAATTTAGATATTCAATTTTCATCTCCTGTAACCGATCACGCATCCTCAGATGATTGTGGGGTTGAAATATTAGGCCCAGAAGAGAAAAATTTTTGGAAAGATAGAAAAGGCGCAAATATCAATTCAATTAGAACAAAAAAGTCTATTAAAGATAGTGATGTCGTTATTGTTAAATTTGGTGAAAAATACAAGCAGTGGAATGCGGCTTTCGATGCAGGATATGCATCTGCATTAAATAAATCACTTATTGTTATACAAAATGAAGATCATCAACATGCATTAAAGGAAATAGATGCTGCAGCATCAGCTGTTGCATCAGACCAAATGCAAGTGGTTAGAATATTGAAATATGTTTTAGAGGGAACTTTAAAATAGTTTAAATTATATAAAACAAACATGATTGAATTGATTGATCTATTTTTTAATCAATATTTAAGAATATTTGTAGGAGTTGTTCTAGTAGGTCTTATTCTGTTTTCTTTATATTTTAAGTTTAAGGGTAAATAATTTTTTTAAAGCAATTAGACTCTCTGTTCAGGATTTGTTACATTAAAATATAAAGGAGAAAATTATGAGCAAAGGATATTTAATAGCACATCTTAAAGAACATGATCAAGAAGGTATGGACAAGTTTAAACAAATGGCTGGCCCAACTATTGGAGAGCATGGTGGCAAAGTTCTTGTTCGTGAACCTAGTCCTGATGTAAGAGAAGGTGATAATTTAGGTACTGCTGTAGTAATTGAATTTGAAAGTATTGATGCTGCTCGAAAATTCTATGAATCAGAAAAATACCAAGCGGCTAAGGCGGTAAGAGAATTAGCGTCCAAAGCTCATCTAGTTTTAGTTGAAGGGGTTTAAAATCAACCAATTAAAATATAGATTATGCTTACATATATAATTCCATTTATAATCTTGATTTTAGTTGTGGTATTCATTCATGAGTATGGTCATTATTATTTTGCAAGAAAATATGGGGTAGGGGTTACTGATTTTTCAATCGGTTTTGGTCAAGAAATATTTGGTTGGAATGACAAGCATGGAACCAGATGGAAAATATGTTGGATTCCACTTGGTGGATATGTCAAATTTTTTGGAGATCGTAATGTTTTTTCTCAAGCAGATCATGAAAAAATATTAAAACAATACAATGAAGAAGATCAAGAAAAGTTATTTGTCATAAAGCCATTATATCAAAGAGCTTTAATTGTATTTGGTGGACCTTTAGCTAACTTTTTATTAGCGATAGCAATATTCTTTTGTATTTATACCTTTGTTGGTAAAGATTTTACTCCTGCGGTTATCAATGAAGTTCAAAAAGATAGTCCTGCAATGATTGGTGGGCTTAAAGATAATGATATTATTTTAGAAATCGATGGCAACAAAGTTGAAAGCATCATGGATGTCTCAAAATATATAACAACTTCAACAGGGGATGTTATTGATTTTAAAGTTGAGCGATTTGATCAAGAGTATTTGCTTAAAATTAAACCAAATATAGTTTTAAGTGAAACATTAGATATTTTTATTTCAGAATGGACAATATTTAATTGATCCTCTGAATTCCCATTACTAAACGTGGAGTTAGATATTTCAAATCTACCACCATATCCATTTATTGAACCTGTATACCTTTTTAGAGGTGTAGAAGGTTGGGTCAAATCATGAAATTTTACATAATTTATTTTTGATACTGAATTTAATTTATTAATTATTATTATACTGCCTGCACTTCCAGATATTGAAACAGGATTATATTCCTGA